>JBEIPP010000139.1:0-8272 GCA_040376995.1 Flavobacteriales bacterium | reverse complement strand
GTCAAGTAGGCAAGGGCATTACAGCCCAAGCCTCTCACAGAACCGTACGTGAAGCTCTCACTTCATACGGCTCCTGTCACGCAATCAAATTGCGGATTTAAAAATTAGCCAATGATAAAACATAGTTGGATAACTAATTCTAATTTTATTTAGCCACCTGTATGCTCTTGTATAACTGCCTTTTAATCCTTTGTACTTGTTTAATACCCATTTTGCTAATCGAAAATGAAAGTGCTTTATTAACTTTTGTAATTCTCTTATACTATACTTTCCATAGTATCGAATAATTCCATTCATTTGTGGATTTATTTTCGTTGCTATTTCCTGTATACTGAGAGTTGATTGTCGATGCAAGTTTAATTCCTTCCATCCTGTTACAATGCGTGTTTGTGCACTTTGACTAATAGCACAATCGTACCCTAAATACATTCTCCCTCTTTGGGAAAGTTTAGGTTGTGGCTTAAATGTAAATCCTAAAAAATCGAATTTCTTACTATATCCGTTCTCTCTTATTCTTCGATTGTTTCGGCAATACACTATCTTAGTTTTCTCTTCATTTAAACGCAGCTTGCACTCTTGCAGACGCCCGCGTATAGCTTCAAGTAAATGCTTTGATTCTACTTCATTTTTACAATGAACTATTACATCATCCGCGTAACGTACAAAGATTATTGTCGGGTAATGTTTTGCAAACCACTTATCAAGTACATAATGTAGATACAGATTAGATAACAATGGACTTATCACACCGCCTTGTGGCGTCCCTTTACCTTCTTTGAGTATCAATCTGCCATCTTTTGTTTGGCTCGAACTTTCTAACCAACGTTTAATGTAAATCTTTACCCACTTCTCTTCTACATGACAATCCAAAGCTTTCAGTAATAATTCATGGTCTACTTCATCAAAAAAACTTTTGATGTCCATATCGATTACCCAAGCGTATTCTCTTACCTTTGAACGTACGAGCGTTACTGCTTGATGGGCACTTTTTAATGGACGATATCCATATGAATTATCATGAAACTCTTTTTCTAATCGTGGCTCTAAATACGTTTTGATAACTTGTTGCGCTATACGGTCGCTTACCGTGGGAATACCAAGTTTACGTTTTGCTCCATTAGATTTGGGTATCAAAACCTCACGTACTGGTTTTGGAAAGTAACTTCCTGAGCTAAGACGATTCCATAATGAATACAAGTTGTTCAATAAATCAGTTTCAAATTTCTCTAAACTGTCTTCGTCTACTCCTCCAATACCTTGGTTCGACTTTACTTTTCGGTACGCTTCCTTAACCATCTGTTTGGTTATTGGTACTGTTGTTGATTTTGTTCTAAACATTTTAATCCTCCTTTCTTTAAGTTGTTAAAACACTTGTAACTGCATGACTGATGTTCTTTGCTCCTCTTTCATTACAAAAGTATCCTCGCTCTTATAACATCATCCGACATCCTAACCAGCATCGCTATTAAACCTTGTAGGCACTTCCTACTTGTGTCGTTCACTTTTCATCTGGCAAGGACTTCCCTAGTTTCATACAAGAGCCTGAATAAGAGTCATGCCACCTCTGTGACGATTGCCTTATAGCCAGTAAGCAAGTTTCCGCTATAATCTTAACTAGCACGACCTAATGCTAGATTTTGACAATGGGTTCTCGAATCTCATCACTTCATCAATGGTTCATTTGCATTCATCTCTCTTATTCGTACCTGATGTTTCTTAAACACCTTTTCCTCTTTCCGTTCAATACCAATCAATTACTTGTTCAGCACCGAGAGGTCGTTTAAAGCCTTTGCTTGCACAACGACTTTGATAGACCTACTATCATCTCTTGTACAACATTCTTTAACTATCCCAACACTCATAGTTATTGATTCAAGGCACACCAGTCGCTATCGCGAAAGACTCCCGATAGCTATCGGGATATTTTCGCCTACCTGCCGGTAGGCAGGCTTTGCAAAAGTCCATGAACATAGTATCTTTGTTAATACCATTTCGGCAGACAGTGTTTCAAATCCGCACAAGTTCTAGCTGCAAACCTTTACCAGCAAGCGTAGGAGACCAACCCGACCACCAACAGACGACCAAAAAACGATAGACAATTTCGCTGTAATTTGAAACAAAACGACCTGACTTTTCCGACACTCAAGCTTCCTCGAATGGTTTTAAAAATTTTTCCCACCGCACATTTTAAAAAATAATTTATGCCCACATTGGCACATTTGCAAAAACCGTACAAGCCGACGCACAAACCAGTTTTGCAAAAGAGCCAATTCTCCCATCCTTAAAAGACTTTTATTGCATTGAATATCAATAATGTAAAATATTCTCAAAAAAAATCTTAAAAGTAATTTGTTTAGTTAGGATTCCTTACTATATTTGCAGCGGCAATAATGCCAAACAACAATTTATATTCATAAAAAATGGCAAAATCAATTTTCTATCACGCTGGATGTCCAGTATGCGTAAACGCAGAACACGACATCGTTAACCTCATTGGTGCAACTAATGTAGAAATCGTTAACATTGGCGAAGACCGAAATCGAATTACAGAAGCGGAAAAAGCACGTGTTAAATCTGTTCCAGCTTTGTTAACACCTAACGGAAATGTTTTACACATCAATTTTGGTGCGTCTATGGCTGACGTAAAAGGCTAAAAAAATTTCTCTTACAAAGTTAGGAGTCCTAATCTTAATTAAGACTTCTGACTTTATTTCAAACCATTAAATTTCAAAAAAAATGAAACAATTATTTCTTCTTCTTGGGCTTTCGCTTTTCGCAGCTCAAAGCTATGCCTGCGACAAATGCAGAAACTACAATAATGATGATTTCCAAATCAAAAAAGTAAATGTAAAACACTCACCTGAAATTGGGGCAACTATCTGGGAAATTACGGTAAAAGGAAAAGCAGGAAAAACAACACCTACACCAGCAGGACAACTTAACGGTGCTCCAGTTTTGGGGTATGTTTTCCCTACCTCCTTGAAACCTTCTGATGTTGGATTTGGCAATACCGAAGGTATAGTAGCTCTTGCCTTAACTTCACATCCTGATTTTGACGACTCACCTCTTTGGGATGAAAACAATGATAGTAACTATGGAAATGACGGCATAGTCTGGCATCCACATTGGGTGGTTTTAACAGAAGACAAACGTGTGGAAGGTGGTTTAGCAGTAAAACAATTCGACCCAAAAGACACAACAGTAGTTTTACCTCCTACCAATCCTGGAATGCCTATGTATATGGATTCTCCTGGTTTTCAAGTTATCACAAAAGGCAACAAGATAAGAGTTGTTGTTCCCGATTATCGAATGAATAACAAGAAAGATTTCTCCTATGACGGTGTCGCAGCCTTTATGCAAGTAAATACAGGCAGTGATGGTGGACACGGTGGCGTAGATAAACCAATGCTTGGGGTTTACAAAGTGTATTCTGTAGCAAGCGGTAATTTATCCCTACCATATAAAGTTAAGTAATTTTATTCGCCTTGCAAAGTTAGGAATCCTACCTTTGCAGGGCATTACTTTAAATAAAGCAATAGTAAAATGAGAATTTTAAGTTTATTAATTATGATGCTGTTTGCATTTTCCGCAAACGCACAAAACAATAAAACAAAAACAATGAAAGTAGCAGTTTGGGACACCTATGTAACAAAAAAAGACGGTAGCGTAATGCACTTTGACATTATCGCACCCGAAGAAATTAAAGATACAACCATAATTTACGGTTATGGTAGAGAATATTTAAAATCTAAAAGACAAGAAGGGCAACCCTTAACATCAAAACAATGCAGGTTTTGCCATATTGAAACCGTGAGACCGGAATGGGAAGCGGAAATCAAGCAAAAAGGTTATTTCATTATCGAAATGGAAAATTGCAAATGAAAGAGAGAATACATTTACTATTCTCCTATGGCACTTTACAGTTAGAGAAAGTACAGATTGAAAATTATGGTCGAATCTTAAAAGGAGTGCGAGACAGATTGATAGGATATAAAATTGAAAATTTACAAATCACCGATTCGACAGTTCTAGCCAAAAGTCAACTTGAATATCACCCGATTGCTATAAAGTCAACAAATAAAGGTGATTTTATTGAAGGAATGTTATTTGAAATTACAAACACCGAACTTGCTGAAACCGATAAATATGAAGTAAGTGAATACCATAGGATTCTTGAATCTTTTGAGTCGGGAAAAAAGGCCTGGATTTATATTGCTAAAAATTTGACGATATGAAATATTCATCATTCAACTTAAACGAACAAAATCAAAAAATTGAAAGTCGCATTGTTGTGGCTTTGGAACGAATTTCAGAAGCATTCAGGGTATTATTATGGAATGAAAGTAAAGAAAACTCATTAAGCCCAATACAAATTCAAATTTTAATTTTCATTTATTTCCATTCCTTGGAGAAATGCAAGGTGGGATATTTGGCAGATGAGTTCAATATGACAAAAGCCACAATAAGCGATAGCGTAAAAGTTTTACTTTCAAAAGAATTAGTAACGAAGGAAACTGACCCCATTGACACAAGAAGTTTTTCGCTATCACTAACAAACGAAGGAAAAAAAATAGCTAAAAAAGCATCGTTCTTTGCTTCGTCAATAGAACAACCTATTGAAAAACTTACTCAGGAACAAAAAGCAATAATGCTTAATGGATTGCTGAAATTGATTTATGACTTAAACAAATCAGGTATCATTACAATTCAAAGAATGTGTTTTACTTGTTCCAATTACCAACTTGATAATGGTGTTCACTACTGTAAACTCCTAAAAAGCAAACTTGCCGAAAACGAGTTGAGAGTGGATTGTCCTGAACACGAATTGCAGATATGAGCTTCATAATCGAAAACATAGCAACCCTTAAGGACAGAATAAGAGCAGCAGCCGAATTTTCAGGCAGAAACCCTAATGAAATTAAACTTCTTTTAGCAACAAAAACAGTTTCGGCTTCAAATATTATTACTGCCTTGGAAACAGGTGAAACCCTGATTGGAGAAAATAAGGTGCAGGAAATTAAAGAGAAATTTGAAAAATTAAAAGTTATCTCACACCAAACCCATTTCATAGGACATCTTCAAACTAATAAAGTCAAAGAAGTTACGAAATATGCTGACTGCATACAATCTGTTGACAGGTTGGAATTAGCTGAAAAATTGCAAAAGAGATTAGAATTTGAAGATAGAACCATAGATGTTTTTATTCAAGTAAACACTTCGTATGAAGAAAGTAAGTTTGGCATTTCACCCGAAAATGCTTTAATTTTTGCTAAAGAAGTTAAACAACTTGACCGATTAAACATAAAAGGCTTAATGACTATCGGACTTTTTTCTGCAGAAACAGAAAAGGTTCGAAAATGCTTTCAATTGCTCAAAAACATACAACTAAGTATGCTAGATAAAGACTTATCTGTTCACGACTTATCAATGGGAATGAGCAACGACTTAGAAACAGCCATTGAAGAAGGCTCAACGATAATTCGAGTAGGAACTGCAATATTCGGCAAACGACCTTATCCAGACAGCTATTATTGGAATGACAAGATAGAAACCAACCCACAGGAGTAAGCACATTTGCGAACCGCTACAAGCCTACCCTAAGACCAAAGTTTGCAAAAGAGCTTCCACCTTTCCCTCCCGAGAAAATTATTTTTTAAAATTTCCTTCCCTTCAAAAATTTTTAAACTCTTCAACCCTCAGCCGACATACAAAAACCAAAACACTCTCTGGACAATGACAGCCAACCCTTATCAGAACTAACTTACACGACACGACAGACAGAACGCCAGCTGGTAACACGGGTTTTGCAAAAGTGGCGGTACAGTGGTTAGTATGACAGTTTTTCGTAAATTTGAAGTTTGGTGCTTCAAATGAAGTTAGGTGCTAAAAATTGCCACCTTCGCAAAGCCCGAAACCATTATAAATTTACATAATAAGACCCTTAAGCCAACTTAAAATACTTGCTTGCCTGCTCTGCAATCTCATTACCATAGGCTAATGAGGCAGTTGCCGCTGGTGATGGTGAGTTAATCACATGCATAGAGTTACCCGAGAATTCAATTTTAAAATCATCTAACATATTACCTTCACCGCTCAAAGCCATGGCTCTAATACCACAACGTTCTGCGGGAACAATATCTTCCATTTGTAAATCAGGTATCAGTTTACGTAAACGGTTTAAGAAGTATGCTTTACTAAAAGCTCCGCGGTATTCATCCAAACCAAAACGCCAATGTTTTTTAAAGAACTTCCAAGTTCCCATAAAACAAAAAGCCGCTAAGGTATCTCTTAAACTAAAAGCGGTTTTACTGTAACCTTCTCTATCAAATACAAATACGGCGTTTGGTCCACACTCTACTCCACCTTTAATCATGCGGGTAAAGTGTACGCCCAAAAATGGAAACTCAGGATTAGGTACTGGGTAAATCAAATTCTTCACCTTACTTCTACCCTTCTCTGTTAAATCATAATAATCTCCTCTAAATCCTACAATAGCCGAATCTGTTTTTACATGATCTTTTTTGGTAATTCTATCGGCTTGTAAACCGGCGCACGAAATAATATAGGTTGCATTAAACGTTCCTTTTACAGTTACCACATCTGTTGTATGATCGCTCTTTTTAATAAAGTTTGTTACTTTATGTTCGGTTAATACTTTGCAGCCATTATTTTTGGCATGAATCAATTCCACATATTTTCTAGCAACATCCGCATAATCAATAATACCAGTGCATGGCACCCAAATACCAGCTATACCTTTGCAGTGAGGTTCAATTTCGCTAATGCGTTTGGCATCAATCATTTCAATACCCTCTACTCCATTTGCCACACCATTATTAAACACTTTATTCATATGCGCTAACTCACTTTCTTCGGTAGCTACAATTATTTTTCCGCAAATATCATGTGGTATATTATGCTCTTTCACAAAACTCATTAACTCTCTTCTTCCTTCTACACACTTTATTGCTTTGTATGAACCTGGTTTGTAATATATACCAGAGTGTATCACTCCCGAGTTATGACCCGTTTGATGAGCGGCAACTTCTTTTTCTTTTTCTAAAACTAAAATGGTTTTTGTTGGATTTTGTGCCTGTAATTTATAGGCCGTTGCTAAACCAACTATACCTCCTCCAACAATTATTATATCGTAATGTGTAGTGCTCATTTGTAAATTGTAGTAAATTTGTCAAAAATACTAATTATTATTGTTTAATTAGTAGGATGAATTTGTATTAATGTATTGTCATGCTGTCCGCCGGCTGGCGGATCAGCATCTCATGAGGCCCTGAAACAATTTCAGGGTGACTAATTGAAAGATTGGCTACTATAAAAACTAACATAACATGAAAATAATTTGCATAGGTCGTAATTACGCCGAACACGCTAAGGAATTAAAAAACGAAGTGCCAACAGAACCCGTATTTTTTATGAAGCCCGATACGGCTTTATTAAAAGATGGCGAAGCTTTTTATTACCCTGACTTTACTAAAGATTTACATCACGAAATTGAAATTGTGATTAAAATAAACAAGGTAGGTAAACACATAGAGGAACAATTTGCACATAAATATTATGATGAAATAGGCTTAGGTATTGACTTTACTGCCAGAGATTTACAAGCACAATGTAAAGCAAAAGGTTTGCCTTGGGAAAAAGCGAAAGCTTTTGATGCCTCTGCTCCATTGGGTAAATTTGTGTCTAAATCTCAATTAGGTAATTTATCGGATATCAGTTTCGAATTAAAAATTAATGGCGAATCTCGTCAAGTAGGAAACACTAAAGATTTATTATTTAGCTTCGATAAAGTAATTGCATACATCTCAAAATTTGTGACTTTAAAAGTAGGTGATTTAATTTATACAGGTACGCCAGAAGGTGTTGGCCCAGTGGCTATTGGCGATAAATTGCAAGGCTATATTAAAGGTGATTTATTTTTGGAATTTGAGGTGAAGTAATTTTTAACTCTAATTACCAAATATTAACATAATGCTAAATATTTATAATTAAATCATTTCGTTTCACTTTCATTAAACTTTAATGTAACTTTACTTGACCTAAAAATAGAATACTATGAAGAAGATAAATATTGCCATTAACGGATTTGGAAGAATTGGAAGAGTGTTTTTTAGAATTGCTTTTGCTAACCCAAACATCAATATTGTTGCCATCAATGATATTACAGACGCTGGAACTTTAGCTCATTTATTAAAATATGATTCAGTACACCGTAGATTTAATGCTGAAGTAAAACACGACAATGACCATTTAT
>JBEIPP010000141.1:0-8055 GCA_040376995.1 Flavobacteriales bacterium | reverse complement strand
GCTTCTAAAAAAGCGGCAGCTGATGCAGAAGCAAAAAATGCGGAGTTAAACGAAAAATTAGTAAAAGAAGGTAAGGAAATGGCTGGTCTGCAAAGAGATACCGCTATCATGGCAACTAATTTACGTTTATTACAAAATAAATATGACAAGTTAAATTTAGTAAACGATCAACTTTTAGATAAGTACAACCGTATGTTGGTTGGTTCTGAAAAAGATAATGCTAAACTAAGCGGACAGTTACAATTAACTCAAGAACAGTTGTTGAAAAAAGAAGATGAGTTAAAGGCTTTAGAATTACGTTTAAATAAACAACAACAAGATTTAGATGCATTGTCTGTTGAATTAAAAAAACGTGAAGCTCGCGTTAATGAATTAGAATCTATATTAAAAAGCAAAGATCAAGCAACTTCTGATTTAAAAAAGAAATTACAAGATGCTTTAATGGGTTTTGAAGGTAAGGGATTAACGATTACTCAAAAAAACGGAAAGGTTTATGTGAGTATGGATGAATCTTTATTGTTTGAAAGTGGTAAAACAGCTGTTCAGCCAAAAGGCGTAGAGGCTTTAAAAAATCTAGCAAAAGTGTTAGAACAAAATTCTGATATTAATGTATTGGTTGAAGGACATACAGATGATGTTCCAATGGCTGGTAAAGGAGAAATAAAAGATAATTGGGATTTAAGTGTTATCAGAGCTACAGCAGTTACAAAAATTATTTTACAAAACTCTAAAACAGACCCAAAACGAATTACTTCTGCGGGTCGTGGAGAATTTTTTCCAATCGATGGAGCTAAGACGCCAGAAGCTAGAAAGAAAAATAGAAGAACAGAAATTATCTTAACTCCAAAGTTAGATGAGTTATTAAAAGTATTAGAGAGTAACTAAAATAACATGTCATTCTTACAAAAAAAGCCCTTCTAGTATTAGAAGGGTTTTTTTGTAAATGAAGTTTAATGAAATTAATACAAAATATATTTTATACGTATGGCATTGCAATCAACTGTTTTGCATATGCTTTAATGTGGTATGATAAACATCAAGCTAAGAAAAAAGAGAATCGTATTTCTGAAAATAAATTATTTTTTATTGCTTTAATATTTGGAGCAATTGGTATTTATTTAGGTATGAAAGCGCCTATTTATCACAAAGCAGCAAAAGTTAAATTTAAATGGGGAATACCATTTTTGATTGCTCTGAATGTAGTTTGCGTTTATGTATGTTCTCGACTTCGCTCGAACTGACATAATGTTTTATGATAAAAAAAGCCGCTCAATTTTGAACGGCTTTTAAATTTATTAGTGGTGGTGTCCACCTGGTCCGTGAACGTGACCGTGATCTAATTCTTCTGCTGTAGCTTCTCTTACAGATAATACTTCACCTACAAAGTGTAAGTTATGATCTGCTAAAGGATGATTGAAATCCATAATCACATAATCGTTTCCGATTTCTTGAACAAAGCCCATTAATTGGTTTCCGTCCGCGTCATTCATCATTAATTCTTCACCTTCTTTAACTCTTTCTGAGTCAAATTCTCCATCCACATGAAAAGCTTCTTTTGGGATTTTAGCAATCATTTCTTTATCAGATACGCCATATCCATTTACTGGAGTTACTTTGAAATCAAATTTATCGCCAACTTTTTTGTCTAATAAATTTTTTTCAAAATCAGGTAATAATTGACCAACTCCAAATATAAATGTGAAAGGATGATCTGTAGATGTTTGTTCAACTAATTCTGGAGCTTCGTTGTCGATGTGAGATGATAAATGATAATTTACCGATACCACTTTGTTTTTTGTTATTGTCATTTTAGTTGTTTTTTATTTGTCATTGCTGTCCGCCAGCTGGCGGATCAGCATCTCACTTTTTTATGTTTATTTTTAAAACAGATCTTGAAACAAGTTCAGGATGACTGTTCACTTATTCGTAATTCAGCTAGAAATCAAATTTAATGCCTTGCGCTAACGTTAATTTTGTCCCGTAATTAATTGTATTTGTTTGACGACGCATATATGCTTTCCAACTATCAGAACCAGACTCACGTCCGCCACCTGTTTCTTTTTCGCCACCAAATGCTCCACCAATTTCAGCACCACTTGTTCCAATGTTTACGTTTGCAATACCACAATCGCTACCATTAGCTGATAAGAACTGTTCTGCTTCACGCATATTTAATGTCATGATAGAAGAAGATAAACCTTGAGGAACACCATTTTGTATAGCAATCGCTTCATCCAATGTTTTGTACTTCATGATATATAAAATTGGTGCAAATGTTTCGTGTTGTACAATTTCAAAATGATTTCCCGCTTCTGCAATACAAGGTTTTACATAGCATCCGCTTTCATATCCTTTTCCTTCTAATATACCACCTGGTACTAAAATTTTTCCACCTTCAGCAATTACACGTTCAATAGAAACCATATAATCTTTTACAGCACCTTTGTCTATTAATGGACCAACGTGATTGTTTTCGTTTAGTGGATCTCCAATACGTAGTTGTTTGTAAGCACTAATTAATTTTTGTTTTACATCATCATAAATATCTTCATGAATAATTAAACGACGGGTTGACGTACAGCGTTGTCCTGCGGTACCAACTGCGCCAAATACTAAACCTGGTAGCACGTTTGGCAAATCAGCATGTTGAGAAATAATAACGGCATTGTTACCGCCTAATTCTAAAATAGAACGACCAAAACGCTGTGCTACTTTTGCGCCAACAATACGTCCTACACGTGTAGAACCAGTTGCTGAAACTAACGGTACGCGACTATCTTCACACATTTTTTCACCAATTGAACCTGGGCTTACTAATAAACAAGAAATACCTTCTGGTAAATTATTTTCAGCAACTACTTCATTCCAAATATTATGACAAGCTACAGCGCATAAAGGCACTTTACTTGATGGTTTCCAAATACACACATCTCCGCAAATCCAAGCTAAAGCTGTGTTCCAATTCCAAACTGCTACTGGGAAGTTGAATGCAGAAATAATTCCTACAATTCCTAATGGATGCCATTGCTCATACATACGGTGATTTTCTCTTTCTGAATGCATGGTTAAGCCATATAACTGACGAGACACGCCAACTGCGAAATCACAAATATCAATCATCTCTTGTACTTCACCTAAACCTTCTTGCAAAGATTTTCCCATTTCGTAAGAAACTAATTTCCCTAAATCATTTTTCTTAGCACGTAATTTTTCTCCGTATTGACGAACAATTTCCCCACGTTTAGGAGCTGGAATATTACGCCATACTTTAAAAGCTTCAGATGCTACTTGAACAACTTTTTCGTAATCAGCGGCATTTGCAGCTTGAACTTTTGCAATTAATTTTCCATCAACTGGACTATATGATTCGATAATATCGCCGTTTGCAAAATAGTTTTTACCTGTTGCACACCCAATATTTAATTCTTTAACACCTAACGATTTTAATACTTTTTCCATATGTGTTTACTCTGATTATTTTAATTTTTGAAGGTTAAATATAGCTATAATCTCAGGTTTTATGTAAGAAATTAGACAAATTATGTTATTTCAGGGATGTAGCTCTAATTGATTGATACACAGGTTATACGACTTATATTAACGATGTGTTTTTAAATAAAAAAGCCTCCAATTAGGTTAATAATTAGAGGCCAATAAGTATTACTGAACGAATTTTAATCGGTTAAAATTTCGCAGTAATGTCCTAATTTTTCAAAAACATGATATACCTTTTCAATGATATTTTCACCATGTTCAATTCTTAAAATATAATCGCAATCACTTAAATCAAAATTAATATGTGATGATGGCAAATGTGAACTTAGTTCTTCAATTACTTGATTGGCAATATCTATATGTTGAACGTTAGTTTTAAATACTTCTACCATGAGATATTTATTTTGATTCTAATAGCTTTTTAAGATTTGACTATTTTCATTCATGTCTTTTAGAAGCATTCCTTTCATCATAGCCGACATTAAGTTCATGGGAAATGGAGTAGTAGAGCTAAATGTTGTAGTGAGTTTTGTTTGGTTGTCTGATGTTTTTTGTGTGGTGGTATTAGCATAACTAGTACCCTTAAACGGTTTTTCAAATCTCAAAATAACATCGTATCCAATACAATACCTTCTGTTATTTTAGTAATTTCTTGTTCCCCAACACCTACATTTTTCATTTGGCTATTCCATGCAGATTTAAAACCTACTGTTCCATCAGTTCTAGTGTAGGTGATTTTTGAATTAGGATCTGCCATTACCCATTTACTATAATGCTCTTGATTTTTGATATGTTTAATATAATTAAATACTTCTGCTTGAGAACGATTAATAATAATTTCTGACGAGATAGATATTTCTTTTTTCATGATTGCAGCTGCCAATAATAACAGAGCAATTATAGATACAGGGATAATTAAAAATAACATAGTTTAAGATTTTATAGATGAATTAATTTTATGATAATAAATATAGGAGATAATTAACACTGCAAAAACAATTAATGGAAAAAAGGCTAAACGACTAATACCATCAACTGCTATTAAACTTACGCATGCAGCAATAAAATCAATGGCAAATCCCGCATAAGCCCATTCTTTAATACGAGCAGGAATTTGAGGAATCATTAATGCCAATGTTCCTAACACCTTAAATACAACTAACATACTCCCGAAATATTCGGGATAGCCTAAATGTCTAATCCCTTCTTTTGCCATTTCTGTGTAACCTGTTAATGCAGGCATTACACCTTCAAATAAAAAGATAAGGGTTGTTGTTGTCCAAAAAATAATTTTGTCTTTTTTCATATGTTATTTTTTAATTTTTTTTTGATTGCTTCTTTCTCTAAATTTTCTTTTACTCTAAATTTTACTATTTTTTTAATTAGTGTTATTGGCAAAGGCTTGTCTAATGGAAATTGCACAGAGCCTTTAGCATTTTTATATTTTGATAGGTCGTCTTTAAATGCTGCAATAGCAGATGCTGTTGGATAAAAACCAATGTGCTGTTTATAACCTGCAAAATAAACTAACATACCGAAGCATTTGTATGCAGGCATATTGTAACTGATAATCTCTTCGGCTTTTGGTGCTGATGATTTAATTGCGTTTCTAACTAACTCTAAAGTTGTTTGCACATCTGCAGGAAATGAAGCAATATATGAATCTACATCTTCAAATTTAGTTTGCATGGTTATAAACTTTCAACGTATTTTTTGAAATTATTTAAAATCATTTGCCAACCTTCTTGTTGCATTTCAATAGGGTTTTCACTTTCTGCTTCAAACTCTTCAACTACTTTTACGCCGCCATCCACTAAAGAAAAATAAGTGTTCCATTTTCTGTCATCTCCCATTGTTATGGTAAGTTTTTCATTTGGTTTAATTTCATCATAAATGCCCCAAAAATCAAAACCAAAACTTCCGTCTTTAGCTTCCATTCTAGTTGATAGTTTGCCACCAACTTTAAAATCAGAGGTTGAGCTTGGAGCGTGCCAATCATCAGATGCAAAACACCATTTGGTAATGTGTTCAGGTTTTGTCCAACATTCCCAAACTGTATTCATGGGTTTAATAATGATTGCTTCTAATGTGATTAATGGTTTACTCATATTTTATATTTTGTTGAATATAAAAATAAAATTTATTTCTTTAACCAAATAAGCAAATCATTAAACATGACATTGCTAATGGTATGTGGTTCTGGATATTCTTTATATGTAGCAGTTATGCCTATTTGTTTTAAATAGGTATTTGCTTCACGAGCATTATTAATGGGTAATACACCATCATTTGTGCCATGTGAAATAAACACTTTTAAATTTTTTAATTTTTCTTTTGCAGCAATAATTGGTTTGACTTCTTCTAATAATCTTCCACTCATAACCGCTATGCCTTTTATTTTTTCGGGAACAGTTAAACCAATACTGTAGGCCATTATGGCACCCTGACTAAAGCCGCATAAATAAACACGTTTTTCGTTAAAAGCATGTTTGTTTTTTAAATTATTTATAAAGTCAATAATCATTAAACGACTAGCTTCAGCTTCAATAGGATTGCCTACTGGTTTTCCGTTTTCAAAACTCAAATGATACCAGCCATAGCTGTCATTTCCTAATTTTATGGGTGCTCGCAATGAAATTACTAAAAAACTATCTGGTAATTGATTCGCAAAAGAAAACAAATCTTTTTCGTTACTACCCACGCCATGCATTAAAATAATCACTGGTGGTTTAGCGGATTTAATTTTAGGTTCCTTGAAAATGTAATACAGACTTGGAGCGTTTGGTTTTACTTTACTTTGAGCGACAGCATTGACAGTTATACTAAAAAATAATACCGTTACTATATATAGTTTTATCATCATAAAATCATTTTTAATCAGCCTCATCTGTGTCATCTGCGTTCTATTGTTAAGCTTTACCAATCAATACCGATGTCATCGAAAAAGAACCGCCAACAACAGCATCATTAAAGTAACCTACTTTTTCATTTTTACCACGCAAAGCAATGCTATAAATCATTGGTAAATAATGATCGGGGGTAGGGGATGATAATTGCAGTGCTTTACTATATGTTTTATAATTCACTAATGATTTTACATCATTTTCTGAAATCAATTTTTTAAAACTTTCGTTTGCCTCTAATGCCCAATCGTGACCAAAGTGTTCATTAAAATTACCGCTAAATCTAGCGTATTGAAAATTATGCACCATGTTACCACTACCAATTATTAATACACCTTTTTTGCGTAAGCCTGCTAATTGCTTAGCTAAGTCATAATGGTATTGTGTATCTTTGGTATAATCTAAACTTAATTGTACTACAGGAATACTAGCATCTGGAAACATGGGTCTTACAACACTCCAAACCCCATGATCTAATCCCCAATTTTCATCTAAACCTACAGGTGTTGAGGTAATTATTTTTTTAGTTTCATCCGCTAACCATTTACTGCCTGGTGCTGGATATTGCACATCAAATAAGGCTTGCGGAAAACCACCAAAATCATGAATTGTTTTTGGTTTTTTCATAGACGTTACAAATGTGCCTTTCGTTTCCCAATGTGCCGAAATACATAAAATAGCTTTTGGTTTTGCAATTGTTTTAGCAATGGCTTTCCATCCTTTGGTAAATTCATTGTCTTCAATAGCGTTCATGGGCGAACCATGTCCTATAAATAGTACAGGCATTTCTTCATCCTGTTCGGGTAAGTTATTGGTAAACGATTTAAAATCTCCTAATGTGGTCATAGCAACTATTCCTAATATTGATTTAATAAACTCTTTACGTTCCATGTTTATATAGTTTAGGTCATCCTGAACTTGCTTCAGGATCTAGATGAGATGTTGAAACAAGTTCAGCATGACTAATTATACTCATATAATTTACTACAGTAAAGTTCGTTAAATTTTCAAGAAATAAACTTAATCTATGTTAAGAAATACTCTAATTTCCCTCCAAAGGAGGGGAATTAGAGCCGTCTATCTATGGGAAGGGAATAGACTCAATCAAATCCCATAAATTACCATACAAATCAGCAAACACTGTTACTTTACCATGTGGCTGATTTTCTAATTCACGAACAATCTTAACTTTTTTATCAATCAGATTTTTGTAATCTCTTTCAATTTCTTGTTGAATAGATGAAGTTTCTATCGAATAATATTCGTCAAAAAGCTCTGAATATATATTAAAATCTTTTGTAAACTTATTACTGTGAGCATGAAAAATAATATCTTTTAGTATTATACGCCAGTCACTTAAAAACTGATGAGTTCTTAAAATATAATTTGAATATGCTTGATTTATTTGTTTGTATGATGGTTCGTTAATGTGAGTTAAAACAATATTGGCGTCAGTGGTTATTGATGTCTCAAAATAATCTTTTTGCGCATCTTCAATAAATTTAAAAAATTTAATTAATGGTTTTGCATCTTTATCTACAAGTATTGTGAAAAAATTATGATTTTTTAAAGCTTCAAGTTCTAACCATTTTTTTCTAACATCAAGGTAATTTCTAAGGAAAATATTGAAGAGATTTTGAAATATTTTATTTTCTCT
>JBEIPP010000105.1:0-11363 GCA_040376995.1 Flavobacteriales bacterium | reverse complement strand
TGCCTGATGTTTGGGATGGTTCAAGTTCTGGTTTCGAAAAGGATTAAAGAATGAAAACGGCTATTTATGTTTATTTCCCAGGTTGGCTCCCTTTTTTAATATATTATTTTTATTGGTTGTATAAAAGAAAACCATATAAACGAACTATTGAATATGATTTTCGACGTTGCAATTTCTCTATTTTTTTAAGAAGATGGCAATAAAGCTCAGGCTTTTTCGTGTTAAGAGCTAGTGTAATCAAGGCTTTATATAATATCTTAAGATTTATTTGTGTAAAAGGAAATAAAACCTATCTTTGCACCCGAAAACAACAATTGTGAGTTTCTTAGATTAAAAAGTTCTTTAAAAACAAACATATTGCGGGATAGAGCAGGGGTAGCTCGTTGGGCTCATAACCCAAAGGTCGGGTGTTCGAATCACTCTCCCGCTACCAACGAAAAAGCCCCAGTTAACGCTGGGGCTTTTTCATTTTAATAGAAAACGTATAATTTGTCACAAAATCCACATAAATCAGGCTTTGTAAGCATCATTGGTTGCCCTAATGTTGGCAAATCAACTTTAATGAATGTATTAGTTGGAGAAAAACTAAGCATCATTACCTCTAAAGCACAAACTACCCGTCATCGCATTATGGGAATTGTAAGTGGTGATGATTATCAAATTGTATTTTCAGATACTCCTGGAATTTTAAAACCTAACTATAAACTTCAAGAAAAAATGATGGAGTTTGTTGTTTCTGCTTTTAGTGATGCTGATGTATTTTTATTGATAGTAGATATTTACGAAGATATTATTTTAGACGAAAAATATTTAGAGAAACTAAAAAAAACTAAAACGCCTGTTTTATTATTACTCAATAAAATAGACATGGCCACTCAGGAAGTTCTTGATACCAAAATGGCAGAGTGGAAAGAAAAATTACCTAATGCGGAAATCATTCCAATCTCTGCATTAAAAAAATTCAATTTAGAAAATGTTATGTACCGCATTACCCAACTATTACCAGTTGGAGAAGCATTTTATGATAAAGATACTTTAACTGATAAACCAGAAAAATTTTTCGTTTCAGAAATCATTCGTGAAAAAATTCTATTACAATACAAAAAAGAAATCCCTTATAGCGTTGAAGTTGTTGTAAACTCTTTTAAAGATGAAGAAAATCTATTAAAAATACAAGCTGATATTTTAGTTGAGCGCGAAAGTCAAAAAGCAATTATCATTGGTCACAAAGGAGAAGCTTTGAAAAAAGTTGGCACCCGAGCTCGTATTGATGCAGAAACATTCTTTGGAAAGAAAATATTTTTAGAATTATATGTAAAAGTTGCGAAAGATTGGAGAAATAGCGATTCTAACTTGAAAAACTTCGGGTATCAGAGTTAATCTTTATAAATCATAAAAATCATCCTATTTTTAAAAGAAGAAAAGATTTCTAAATTTATATTATAAAAATTAATAACAACACTCGCTTTTTCTTTAAATGATTTATTTTTTAAACGCATTAATCATATTAGGAACTTTTATACTAATGGAATTAGTTGCTTGGAGTTTGCATAAATATGTGATGCATGGATTTTTATGGTACTTACACAAAGATCATCATATACCACACAATAAAAAATTTGAAAAAAATGATTTTTTTGCTTTTATCTTTTTTATTCCAAGTTGGTTATTAATGATGTTTGGAATTATGGACGGCTGTGATTTTAGGTTATATATGGGAATTGGTGTTACACTTTATGGATTTTGCTATTTTATGATTCATGATGGTTTAATTCACAAACGTATCAATGTATTAAGTAATACAAAAAACAAATTTTTAATTGCTTTAAGAAACGGACACAAAGCTCATCATCAATATGATGCTAAAGCTGATTATAAAAAAGAAAACGATATTTGCTATGGAATGCTTTGGGTTCCAAAAAAATTTTTTGATGAAGTTTTTAAATCAAAAGATTTAAACTCTAACAAATAAGATAAGCTCAACTAAGCTTTAAACGTTTTATCCATAATTTTTGCTGAATTTAAACACAAAGGAATCCCAGCTCCTGGATGAACGCTTCCTCCAACAAAATACAAGCCATTTACTTTTTTAGAAAAATTAGAATGTCTGAAAAAAGCAGCAAATTTATTATGTGAACTGTTTCCATAAATAGCCCCAAAAGGAGTAGAATAATTTTCCTTTATTTTTGCTGGAGTTAACACTTCTTCAAACTCAATATCTTGTTCGATGTCTGTATTTAACAAACGATTAATTTTCCCAACTATACTTTTTCTGGCTTTTACAACTAACTCATCCCAATTTTGCCCTTGATCGTTAGGAACGGTTACAAACAAAAACCAATTCTCGCAGCCTTCAGGAGCATCTTCTTTTACATGTTTTGATGAAACGTAAATGTATATTGAAGGGTCGTCACTTAATTTATTATTTTCAAATACCGATTTAAACTCCCTTTCATCATCTGCCGAAAAAAGCATATTATGAGTATTCAATTTTTCGTAAGTATTTTTTACTCCCCAAAAAAAGGCTATTAAAGAACTTGATTTAGGTTGATTTAAAATATGCTCTGGAGCTTTTTCATTTGGTAATAGTTTTTTAAACGTATAGTAAATATCCATATTACTAACAACCTTATCATATTTTATAAGCTCGTGTTGCTTAGTTTTTAAACCGATAACCTTTCTTTTTTTAGAGTCATTTGAGGTAATAATCTCTTCAACAGTCGTATTATAATAAAAGGTAACTCCCATTTCCTCGGCTAATTGAACCAAAGCGGAAATAATAGAATACATACCTTTATCTGGCAAATAAGTACCTAAATTAATTTCTAAATGCTGTATAACATTTAATGTTGCTGGAGCTACAAATGGATTAGAGCCAACATAATTGGCGTAATTATTTAATAGCTGAATAACTTTTCTATCTTTAAAAAAAGATTTATTCCCATCATTCATAGATTTAAACGCATCTATCTTATGAAAATTAAGGACGCCATAGGCAGTTCGTCTATTCAAAAAATTCTTTGCGATGTGTAAAGAGTTTTCAATAAATACCTCATTCGTTATTTTATATTTTGTTTCAATATCTTTTAAATAACGATTAAATGCCTTTTTAGTATCTTTTGTTTTTAGTTCTATCTCATCACCAAATTTATCTACATCGCTATATGCATTAATAACGGTTCCATCTTCGTAAAAATATTTGAACGGCGTTTTTAAATGAGTGTATGTAATATAATCTCTTGGATTTTTACCACATAAAACAAACAGTTCATCTATCAACTGAGGAAGCGTAAAAACAGATGGCCCCATATCAAATCGGTAACCATTTTTCCTGAATTCATTTAATTTCCCACCAGGAATACTATTTGTTTCATAAACATCAACCTTATATCCTTTAGCTGCAATTCTAATAGCCGATGCTAATCCAGCAATACCAGAACCTATAACGGCGCAAGATTTTTTCATGGGGCAATAAAGGCTTTTAAATGCTGTTAATGAAACTAGCTCAAATATAAAAAAACAAGAAGATAATTCAACAAAATTAAGCCCAAAACAAACAAATATCAATTAAAAACAATTACTTTTACTTTTGTTAAATGAAAAAAGTAAGCAAAGAACATATTAGTAATGAATTAGTAAAATTTGTTCAAACAACAATTTTAGATAGTTCTATAACTATCACCTCAGATACTCCATTTAAAGATATTGGTATAGATTCTATGTCTATTATTGAATTAGTTTTGTTTATTGAACGCAAATTCAATGTTCCTATTTCAGATAAAGATTTAGTTCCTGACAACTTAAAATCAATCCATACACTAGCTGAGTGTACCCATAAGTGTATGTAAAGTATGACTCCATTAAAAGAAACATCACACATACGCTTAACAGCTACTGATTGTTTTATTTTAGCGCTTGAAAAACATATTCATAACAAAGGCACATCAGGGAATACTTGTAGATATGTATTTGAATTAGAAGGTAAATTAGACATTGATGCTTTTAAACAAACCTTAAAGAATAGCAAAGAAACTCAACATCTAGCATCTTTTGCAATGCATAAGAGTGGTTTATTTAGTGTTCCTAAATGGAAATCACACAACAACATCGATATTGAAGTTAACATACACGAAAGCGATTCGTTTCTTCCTTATTCTATCCTTAATAAAATTATAACAAGCCATACCGCACCATTATTTTGTTTTGATGTAATACACAAACGTAATGGCAATTCAACTTTAGTATTCTCTTGGAATCACTTAATTATGGATGGATATGGCGCTGTGTTGTACTTAAAATTACTAAACAATATTGGGAACGAAAAAAGTTTTATCGGAAACAACTACAAAACCAAAATAAACTATCATACTTTTAAAGAAGCTGTTAAGGCCAAATTTTATTTATCTAATTCATCCAAAAAACTAACATCTGGGATTAGTCCAATTAAACATTTTGATCGTGTTACACAAAAAATAAAAGTCGTTACATTTACTAAAGAAGAAACGATTCAGATAGATTCTATCGCTCCAAAATTAGGTTCCAAATTTGGCAGAAGCCCTTATTTTTTAGCATGCGCAGCAAGAAGCGTTAAAGAAATTTTAAAACAAAGAAACAATACAGTTAACGATTTTTGGATTCCAGTTCCTCAAAACCAAAGAAAAAAAGGAGCAATGGGTCCACTCTTAGGAAATCATTTATCATTTTTATTTTATAGAATAAATTATTCCTTACTGGATTCGATTGAAAAAAGTGTAAAAGATATTAATGAACAAATGGTTACTCAAGTTAGAAAAGGAATTCCTAAAGCTTATGATGTGTTGATGAATTATTTAAAACGTATTCCTTCTGGCTGGTATTATAATTTGATTAAAGGACCACAAAGCGATTCTCTTTCTGGTTTTTTATTTACGTTGGCTGAAGATCATCCTTCTGAGCTTTTAAAATTTGGGAATCAAAAAGTATTAAATGCTTTGAGCTTCCCTCCAAATACGTATCCTCCAGGATTAACATTTGCTTTCATGCGCTTCGAAGAAAAATTACAATTAATGATTTTGTATTATAACGAAGTCTTAAATGAAGCTGAAGCTAACACACTTGAAAATCAATTAAAATATGAATTGATAAATGGCACTCCATTCCACGATCAAAAAACCTAATCCCGATTATTTTTTTTGATAACCATAAGCATCAAAAAAAAATGCCCACTTATCATTAATCTTTGTTTTAGTAACTTCATCAATCCCTATATAAGAATTCTTTTGATAATCCTCAACGTCTTTAATCTCTTCTTTTAAATAAGATTTAGCTTTATCAAAATCACCTAAGTTTAATTTAGAATACGCTTTTTCTAATTGTTCAAGTGGATATGAAACAAAATCATTATACGACATTTCTACCAATTGATTGGATGGAATATGTATTTTATCTACTAAATATTTCTTATACATTTTTTCATAAAACGAAATAATAAATTCTTTCATAAACTCATTTTCTACTTGTTGAAGACCCAATAAAGGAAGAATTTTCTCGTATAAATTTTCAGAAGATTGATATACCTCATAAGGATTACGATGGATATGAATAAAACATGCGTCAGGATATAACTCCAAAATCTCTTTTACTCTACCTGTATTAGCAGGGCTTTTAAGCAAAATTCTCTTTCCTTTATATTTATAGATAATTTTTTTTACAAAAAAATCTAGATGTTTTTTCCAACTCAATAGTATTGATGAATCATCTTTATTAAATAATACTGATTCATTAAATATTTTAAAAATATGTTTTGGAAAATAATAACCATGCACCATGGATACTTGACACATATTTCCTATAGCAAACTCTTCTTCTTTAGGTTTATCTGCCCCTGCTTTTACATTATCTTGAGGACGTGTTGCTGGCATCGCCATTTTTAATATTCTTCTTGTAAAACCTCCTATACTTAAAAAGGTATTAGGTATTAAGGCCTCATTAGTTGTACAAAAACAAAAATTTGGATCTTTGCTTAATACATATTGCAAATAGGTAGTTCCGCTTCTTGGATGACCAATAATAAATACAGGTCGTTCAACTTTAATTCTATTAATTCGCTTATTATACTTAAGTGCTTCATATAATTGAAATGGATAATTTAAAACAATATTGCCTGTCATAAATAACACTTTGGGCAATGCTCTCAAATCAATAGCAAATTTATTCTTAGCTAAAAACTTTATCCAAACAGAAAAACTCATTCCTAAAGCAGTATGAGTTGTGAGATTTAAATAATTTTTTAAGCTATACTTGATGTTCATTTACGAATAAGATTAAACAAATTTAAACATTAAAAACATAACTTCTTTACTTATATAATTGTTTAAGTAAAATAATTTCATCATAAAAAATACACGTCCTTTTTTTATATTTTTACATAAACTATTATTGAATCACTTCATCCTTAAATGAGCCTAAAAAAACTCTATATACTACTGATATTTGTTTCAATACTACGATTGGCTTATTCTCAAACCACTACAGTTGAAGGA
This sequence comes from Flavobacteriales bacterium, assembly GCA_040376995.1. Lineage (GTDB taxonomy): Bacteria > Bacteroidota > Bacteroidia > B-17B0 > Aurantibacillaceae > UBA4416. Next base: position 4,842 of record JBEIPP010000105.1, on the reverse strand, counting down.
GTTATCAGAGATAAAGGCACTAACGAGATTATCCCATTTATACATGTTTTCTACAAAGGAACTCAAGTAGGTACTGCCTCCGACACAGCCGGCTACTTTAAAATAACCATCAATAATGATAAAATAAAGGAAGACTCCTTAATTATATCATCATTAGGCTACAATACTTTAAAAGTTCCATTTAAGAGAAATCAAAAACAAACAATTACAATAGAAATTACTGCTCAATTTTATCAATTAGAAGAATTTGTTGTAAAACCAGGAGAAAATCCAGCTTGGGCTATTTTAAGAAAAGCAATTGCAAATAAAGAGTTTAATAATCCTGATAATAAAATAAATTATAAAAGCTATGAATATTCTAAAATACGATTCGATTTAAATCACTTTACAGATAAAATCAAAAAAAACATTGTGGTTCGACCCTTTGATTTTATATGGAAAAACACTGATACGACAGAAGACGGTGTAACGTATTTGCCAGTATTATTAGTAGAAAAAGTAATTGAACATTATTATCAAAAATCACCAAAAGAACAAAAGGATTATGTAAACGGCATAAAAACAATTGGTTTCCCTGGCCCTAACATTGTGAAATTTGTAGATGATTTATATTTTACTCCAAATTTTTACGACAACTATGTAACTATATTAGATAAAAGTTTCCCAAGTCCATTAAACGACAACTACAAATTCAATTACAAATTTTATTTAACGGATAGTTCAGGAATAGGAAATACCAAAACATATAAAATAACATTTATACCAAAACAGAAAAGAGAATTGGCTTTTACTGGCGAAATGTTTATTGACTCAACAAACTATGCATTAAAAAACATTACAGTTCGTTTTGACATTATGGCTAACGTTAACTTTGTGAGAAGCTTTTGGATCAAACAAAAATATGATAGAGTTCAGGGCAATCACTCTATGCTAACAGAGTCAAATGTCATTGGTGATTTTACAGTTATAGAAAATTCTTCTGACCTTACAGGTTTTTTCGGTCATAAAAATGCTAAATTTTCAAACTATACTATTGATAGTGTTTTACCAAAAAATATTTTTAAAGGTGCAGATATTATTGTAGAATCGGATAGTTCGAAAACAAAAACCGAAGAATATTGGCAAGAGCATAGAGTCATAGAATTTTCTGAAGAAGACAAAGGCTTAGTAAAAATGTCAGACAGCTTAGTAAAAGACCCTCGTTTTATATTAAGAAAAAAAATAGCAGCAGCTATTAGTAACGGTTATTATCCTTTAGGAACAATTGACATAGGCGATTTTTACTCATTTTATAGTTATAACAATATTGAAAACTCAAGATTTAAATTAGGATTAAGAACAAATGAAAAATTTAAATCACCTTTTTCTTTTTCAACCTATTTAGCATACGGCACCTTAGATCAAAAGTGGAAATACAAACTCAGCTCAGAGTTTACCATTGGAGAAACAAAACATAAAATTGGCGCATCATATCGTTACGATATTAACCAATTAAGCAGAAGCTTTAACAATATAGAACTAGATCATATTTTATCGTCTTTTGTTCAAATAGGCAGTTCTACTGCATCCAAAAATTATGTAAAAGATTTTAATTTGTACTATGAAAATATTTGGTCATCAGGCTTTGTTACCAGACTAAATTACTTTTACAATAACATCTCTCCTGTAAAAGATGTATTGTTTAATTATATGAATCCTAATGGAATATTAGAAAACCCAACTGGTTATAGTGCTTCTGGTTTAGAATTAACTTTAAAATTTAGTCATTCAAATAAAAAAATAAATGGAAATTTTTACAATAAAAGAGATCATAAAAATGCATTTAGAAAATATCCTGATGTTACTTTTCAATGGAAAATAGCCGACAAAAACTTAGGCTCTCAATTAGATTTCCAAAAAATACGATTATCGTTTAAACAACAAATCAGGCTTCAAAAATTAGGATACTTAAAATATTATATCGAAACAGGAAAAACATTTAATACTGTTCCTTATCCATATTTAGATTTACCATACGCCAATCAATTAGTGGTAATGGACGAATATGCTTTTAATTTGATGAATTTTTTAGAATATGCCGCTGATGAATATGTATCTGCTCATATAGAACATCATATAGAAGGCTTGTTATTAGATAGAATTCCTTTGATAAATAAATTAAAATGGAGAAATTTTATTTTCGCAAAAGGATACTATGGCAATTTAAGTTCAAAGAATAATAATAAGATTTACTTATTTCCTAAAGACTTAAACAAACTCAACGAACCGTATTATGAAGTTGGATTTGGCATCGAAAACATCTTCAAGATTGCAAGAGTAGATTTTATTTGGAGGCTCACCGATATTAATAAACCTGATGTATACTATTTCATCGTAAAACCTTCGTTTAAATTCGCATTCTAATTTTAAACCAAACAATTTATTTCAAACCTCTTGTCATTTCACGTTTTCCTAAAGCACCTGGTAAGGTCTGAACTTTAAATCCTGCCTGTTTCATATTTCGTTTCATTTGCCCTTGAGCACAATAGGTTACTAATATTCCATTCTCCTTTAGTAAATCGTACATCTTTCTCAAAACACTTTCTGTCCAAAGTTCAGGTTGTTTAGAAGGAGAAAAAGCATCAAAATAAATGACATCAAATTTTTGAGGAGAATTAAATTCTTCAACCAAACACAAATGTTTTATAAAAGAAAATGAATCAGAAATCTGATCAATTCTATTCCATTCTTGTTGATGCATTTGATTGAAAACTGTTTTTTCTTTTTCAGAAAACTCTTTTGTGTAATTAAGTTGTGACGAATCTGATAAAAGAACTGGATATGCTTCAATACTTTGATAATTAATTATCAAAGTATTTTCTTTGGCACACAAATAAGTCATAAAAGCATTCAATCCAGTACCGAAGCCTACTTCTAAAACAGATATGTCTTTTGGTTGAAACCGCTCATGAATATATTGTAATCCATTTTGAATAAATACATGTTTACTTTCGGAAATAGCGCCTCTTGTAGAATGATAGGTAGCCTTAAATCGCTCACTAAATAAAGTATGTGAGTGATCGTCTGTTAGCAAAAAAGAAATAGGATGTGAGTCTTTTTCTTCCATCATTCAATTATTAAGCCTCGTAATTATATTCCCAAGCTGATTTATAAAAATTATTCTTTTCACAATACTCAATAAACGATTTATAAAACGGATGATTTCCTATAGTTGCCGTATCCATAATCACCACCAACTTTTTCTTAGCGCGTGTTAATGCCACATTCATGCGACGAATGTCCGATAAAAATCCAATCTCAGATGTTTGATTACTTCGCACTAAAGAAATATAAATCACATCGCATTCTTCTCCCTGAAATCCATCTATGGTTTTCACTGCTAGTTCATTAATAGGATAAGTCGAGTGATCAAAGTCTGCTAATTTCTCCTTTAGCAATTCTATTTGTTCTTTATAAGGAGAGATTATCCCCACATCAATTTTAGTGGTTTCTCCAGATAATACATACTGTTGTAATAACAAATCCAAATGTTTAAATAACAAATCAGCCTCGCCTTTATTAGATAAACTGAGGGTTTCTGGATTTTGAAATTCATCAAAACTACAACCAGCCGTATCTACTAATTCAACTGGGATGTGTAATATATCAATATCTTCATTGGTAGACAGCAAAGTATCTTTTACCGTTGCATCGGCTTCTAGTTCGTTATTATAAAAGTAAGCATTACTAAATTGCATGATGTGTTGATGCATACGGTACTGTCTAGTTAACAACGTAGAAATAGTATCGTGTTTGATACATCGATCCAACATTGTTTTATCTAAACCTTCTTGTTTAGCTTTAACACTTTTTACAACGGGTGGCAACTGAAAATGATCGCCACTAAAAATAACACGATTACATTTTAATAAGGGAATCCACGAAATGGCTTCTAATGCTTGAGATGCCTCATCAAAAAATAAGGTATTAAATTTCTTTTTTGACAAAGCTCTGTTTGTTGCTGTTACAGGCGTGCAACAAATCACTTGAGCGTTTTCAAATAATGAATCAACAATATAATCTTCCAACAAACGAGATTCTTTAATACAGTTTCTTGCTTCCGAATAATATAAGGCACGTTGTTTAGCATCTTCTTTCCCAAACACACGTTTAAACTTAGATGCCATTTTAAAATACTCTTCCGCATTACGACGCAAGTTTTTAATATCTTTATAATTGATATGCGTTTGTATTTGTCCGTCAATCGTTGTTTTTTGTAAATCTTCTGAAACCCTAGCTGGATGACCAACACGCAACACATTAACACCTTGTTCAAGTAACTTCTCGGTTAATAAATCTACTGCTGTATTAGTTGGTGCACAAACCAATACTTGTTTTTCTGATTGTAAGACTAAACGAATTGCTTGCACAATAGTAGTTGTTTTACCAGTTCCCGGAGGCCCGTGAACAACAGCTATATCAATGGCCGATAAAATATGTCGAACCGCTCTGTTTTGAGATAAATTTAATTGAGGAATCACTAAACTATCATCTATCTTTTCAAAAGTGGGCACTTCTGTTCCTTCAATAATTTCTCTCAACTCTGCTACCCTATTATTTCTCGCTCCAATTACTTCATCTAAGGCTTTTTGCATTTCGATGTAGCTATTATCATCAAACTGAATATTAACTCCTAGCCTGCCTTCATAACACCAATCAGGTAATTCATCTGTATGAAGAATAATCTTCATTTTATTTTTACCCGATTGCTTAATCGTTCCTGTTAACTCCTGCAAATCATCAGGATTTTTATTAGAGAATAACGTCACATTTTTACCAGCGCTAAATTGGTGAGGCGTATCT
>JBEIPP010000080.1:0-14323 GCA_040376995.1 Flavobacteriales bacterium | reverse complement strand
TTTTTACCTTCTTGCACGTCAAATACAACGTTATCGTTTTCGCGAATTTCTTCTTGTAAACCTGTTGCATGAACAAAGATCTCTGGACCATTTTCTTCTTTGATAAATCCGAAACCTTTTGCTTCATTGTAAAATTTTACTACTCCGTTTTTCATTGTTATATATTTTAATTATTGTTTTTAATTGATTAAGCTAACTTAACGTTAACTGCGTTTAATCCTTTTTTACCTTCTTGCACGTCAAATACAACGTTATCGTTTTCGCGAATTTCTTCTTGTAAACCTGTTGCATGAACAAAGATCTCTGGACCATTTTCTTCTTTAATAAATCCGAAACCTTTTGCTTCGTTGTAAAATTTTACTACTCCGTTTTTCATTTTTTTGTTTTTTGTATTGTTATTATTTATTTTATTTATTGAGCGCTATCTTTAGTAATAATCGCTACAATGCTATTTAAGAATAAGGATGTTTTTTAATCACATCAATATCTTTTTTAATTAATTTTTGTATTCCTTTAAAGTAAGGCAATTCTTCGTGACTACATAATGAAATTGCTTCTCCACTTTCCCCTGCTCTACCTGTTCTTCCAATTCTATGCACATAGGCTTCTGCTTGTTCAGGAATTTCATAGTTAATCACATGTGTTAATTTATCAACATCAATACCTCTAGAGGCAATATCAGTAGCTACTAACGCATTTATGGTTCTATCTTTAAAGCCTTTTAATGCTTTTTCTCGGTTATTTTGAGATTTATTTCCGTGAATGGCTTCAGCTTTTATTTTAAAGGCATTTAACGCTTTCGCTACTTTATCAGCTCCATGTTTAGTTCTAGTAAAAATTAAAACGTGATTAATTTTCTTATCATCTAAAATAAATTTTAATAAAGCTGCTTTCTTTGTTTTTTGAACAAAGTAAACAGATTGTTTAACTAAAGTAGCGGTTGATGAAACTGGATTAACAGCTACACTTACAGGATTATTTAAAATCGTGTTAGCAAGCTTCATGATATTTGGCGCCGCAGTTGCTGAAAAAAACATCGTTTGTCTTTTTACTGGCAATTTCGCAATTACTTTTTTCATATCGTTAATAAAACCCATATCTAACATACGATCGGCTTCATCTAACACAAAATATTCAATTGAACCTAACTTGATAATACCTTGCTGCATTAAATCTAATAAGCGACCAGGAGTAGCAATTAAAATATCAATTCCTGATTTAATAGCAACTACTTGATGAAATTGAGAAACACCTCCAAAAACAACAGCATGTTTAAAACCTAAGTTTTCGCCGTATTCTTTAAAGTTGTCACTAATTTGAGTAGCTAATTCACGAGTTGGAGCCAAAATCAACGCTTTAATTTCTCGACGTTGATTTGGTTTTTTATTAGCATCCATCAATTGTAAAATTGGTAATGCAAAGGCAGCAGTTTTTCCAGTGCCTGTTTGGGCACAACCAAAAATATCTTTTCCTAGTAAAATGTGTGGTATGCTTTGTTGTTGTATAGGAGACGGTTCTTTGTATCCTTTTTTGTCAAGCGCGGTAAGCAGCGGTTTGATTAATTTTAATTCAGTAAATGTCATTAATTGTATTTGTTATTTAATACTTTATTAAGAAAAATGTAAAGTATTCTATTTGCAATTGGCATTTACAAGCGGATTGAACTACAGTCTTCAAAAGAAGTACACAAATATAAACATATTATTAACAACAACCTAATTAATTAAAATATAATCCTTAAAAAGGGAGTTTTTAACTGATAATTTAAATTTATTATGCTTTTATTAAAAAGTAAACATAAAAATAACCACGTATCCTTTGGCATCTGTATAAGAAAACAATAGTCATTTGTATTAATTTTCTCAAAATTATCTTAGATAGTTTTTTAAGTATATTTATCACATGCAAAAAAGGCTTCTTTTTATTCTTCTTGTTTTATTTGCCACAATCATTACTTTATTGTTTTACTACCCGATTGTTTTTCATCCCAATGATTTTATGTTTAACAATGAAGGCGATGGCATAAAAAATTATTTTACCTATTGCTACCATATAAAGTTCGATCATAATTTTATTGATTTTGAAGGAATGAATTTCCCATACGGTGAGCATTTTTTATATACCGATTGCCATCCTGTTGTAGCTAATTTTATTAAACTTATTTCGGGTATATTGCCTGTATTTAGTGAGTACAGTATTGGAATTCTTAATTTTTTGATGATACTCTCCATTTTTTTGACATTCATCGTAACTTATTATTTATTACTTGAATTCAATATTAACAAATGGTTTAGTTTATTATTTTGCATTGGTGTAACCCTTTTAGCACCACAGATATTTAGATTAGTTGGTCACTTAGCACTTTCATATAGTGTTGCTATACCTTTATCATGGTTATTATTGATTAAGGTATTTAAAAATCAAAACAATCGTAAGTATATTATCTTACTATATGTAAATAATATATTTTGGTTGTTCATTCATTCCTATTTAGGTATCATCATTCTGTTCTTTTTATCATTGATGATGGTTGTGAAGTTTGTATTAGATAAAAACAAAGTGAACAAATTAAAACATTATTTAGTTTTAATTTCAACCGTCATTTTACCGATATTGTTTTTTTATGCCTTTGCCATTTTAACTGATACACACATTAACAGAACCGATAACCCTTCTGGTTTTTTTCAATATAATGCAGAGTTAGATGATGTTTTTTTACCACATCATCCACCTTTAAAACCTTTATTCGACAAATTAACTGGTAATATTATTGCGCAGCAATGGGAGGCTTGGAGTTACGTTGGCTTTACAACTACACTACTTTTTGCAATTATTATTATATTATCTATTATTCAATTTTTAAAAAAAAATCCAAATTCCATACTCTATAAATTATTTGATTCAAAGATTTTAAATATCTCTTTAATATCCGCTGTTGTAGTATTACTATTTGCTATGGCCATACCGTTTAAACAAATAAATGGGTTAATAGACTATTTGCCATTTGTGAAACCATTTAGAGCAACTGGAAGATTTACATGGCCATTTTATTTTGTAGCAATGGTATTTTCTGCTTCTGTATTACAAAAAATATATGATATAGCTTCTGGTAAAAAACAAATAGTATTTATGACTGCACTTTGTGTATTTGTGGGCTGTTTTAATATCCTAGAAGGATTGCCCTATCATTTAGACGTTTCAAAATCTATTACAACTACAAAAAACGTATTCAAAAAAGAGGAATTATCAAGTACATATATTAAAGCATTACAACTGATTAACTCGTCTAAATATCAAGCTATCATTACATTACCATTTTATTATCAAGGCTCCGAATGTTTTTCGAGACCAAGAATGTATAAAACAGTCACTTCTTCTTTTATTATTTCGTATCATACAGGTATTCCTATTGTGTGTGCTTATCTTACTCGTACTTCAGTACCCGAAAGTAAAAAGATTGTGCAAATTGTTTCGCCAGCTTTTTATACCAAACAAATACAATATGATATTAAAAGCACTAAACCTTTTTTAGTGATGACAACCAATGATAGCATCACTGATTATGAAAAAGAGATTCTCCGAAAATGCAAAGCACTATATATCAGCGAAGAAATTTCTATTTACGCCTTACAGCCAGAAGATTTATTTTACAATAGTGCTTCAGAGGTTTTTGAAAATTACCAACACGCAAAAACAAATTTATTTTATAATCAACACTTTCAAGTATCTTCTGATTCATCTTTCTTGTATTATAATGGATTTGAAAAATCAGCATCAACACATATATTCAGAGGAAAAGGTGGATTTCAGTCTATAAAGGTAGGTAAAAATACTTTTGCTGAATTTGCTCCTTATACTTTTAAAACTGATAAAATATACCATGTAAGTTTATGGATGTATAACGGCATGAAAGATGCTTTAAATGATTGGTTTAGATTTATAATAGAAGAACACGATGAGGATAAAGGCACCATTGAAACAACTACTTATTTTCCCGAACAAAGCGAAATTATAAATGGCAACTGGACTTTACTGGAAGGCACTTTTGAAGTTAAAAATCCAAAAAGTAAAGTTTATATTATTTCAAAAGGAAAAGAAAATGCCACTCAAGAATTGTTTGCAGACGATTTATTAATCAAAGAAAATGGAGTTGATATATATAATTTAATTAGTGACAACGAATTGTTTTACAACAATCATCAAGTTTTAATCAATCACTAAGAGGACACTTCCATCTTAATCTTACGATTCTTAATTTTTTCTTCCTTAATTAACTGTAATGTTTTACCTATTTTATTAGCTTTTACAGCAGCGTAAGCCGAATGATCTAGGACTTCAATTTTCCCTAATTCATCTTTTTGTAATTGTCCTTTTTGCAAAAGCATACCAACAATATCCATTTTATTAATCTTATCTTTTTTACCAGCACCAATGTATAAGGTTTTCCATTCGCAAGGAGCAGGTAATACTAATTTCTTTGGTAATGTTTCTTCTTCAGGAATAACATCTAAAAACTTTGGTAAATGATCATTTATATCCAATAAAAAATAAGCTGTACCATTAGCGTTCATACGAGCCGTTCTGCCATTACGATGTATCATCACATCTTCTGTTGCTGGAAATTGGTAATGTATCACCGCTTCAATTTCTGGAATATCTAACCCACGTGCCGCTAAATCGGTAGTGATTAATAAATTAATACTTCCGTTTCGTAATTTGATTAATGTTTTTTCTCTATCAATTTGTTCTAAACCTCCATGATAAAAACCATGATCGACTTTATATAATTCTAATTGCTCCGAAATACGATTCACCGCATCACGATGATTACAAAACACAATGGTTGATTTGGCTTGAATTTTCCCTAACAACAACATCAAGGCTTCTAACTTATCATCACCTTCTACCCTAACCGATTTAATAACCAAAGCTGATTTTAATTCTTTATGTTCTGTTGTATAATTTAATTCAACGCTATGTTTTAAACCAACAAAATCAGGTATTTCTTTTAAAGGAGTAGCCGATGTTAAAATACGTTTTTTTAAATGCTTACACTGTTGTATGATAAACTCCATTTCATCTTTAAATCCAAACTCTAAAGATTTATCAAACTCATCTAAGATTAATGTTTTAATATTATCCACTATTAAATTTTTACGACGCAAGTGATGTTCTATTCTTCCTGGTGTACCAACCAAAACCGCTGGTGGATGTTGAAAATTATTTTCTTCAATACGAACGGAGTGTCCACCATAACAACAATTAATTTTAAAAGTCGTACTCATTTGTTTAAACACTTGTTCAATTTGAATGGCTAGTTCACGCGAAGGCACTAATATTAAAACTTGTACGCCTTCCTTATCTGTTTCTAATAATTGAAGTATTGGTAATAAAAATCCTAAGGTTTTTCCTGAACCAGTTGGCGAGATCAACACCACATCATTTGGTTTTGGAATAGCTTCCAAAGTAGCTTTCTGCATTTCGTTAAGTTCTTTAATATTGAAATGTGAAAGGATAGATGTGTCGTTCATAGGATTGATATAAGCTGCAAATATAGGATAATAAAAGGTAATTGGGCAATAAGGGTTTGGGCGTGTTCCGCCAGCGGGCGGAACCAGGCTTTCGGCACTCGCTTTTTTATTTATCCTGTGGAATAAATAAAAGAGCTCAAACAAAGCCTCAATCCTTCACGCAACACTAATTCAAACTTAAAATTCACACTTCGTATATACTCCTAGTCCAAGCAAAAGTATTTCTCACTGCATTCCCTCTCGCGAATTAAAGTATGTATCGTATTTACACTTCGAATATACGGTAAGCCTATGCGTGAGGGATTGAAGTGGAAATCCTTTTACGAAACGAAAAGAAGTAAAAGATTGAAACAAAAAGCCCGACGGCGCCTGTTTTTTTTTTTGCGCAGGCACGCCCCAATAATAAACACCTAAAAAACTCTCCGTATATTTACGATTCAAAAAAACACAACATGCCTTTTTCAAAACTTGGTTTAACCGATGCTTTATTAAAAGCCTTAGCCGAACAAAACTATACACAACCCTACCCTATTCAGCAACAAGCTATTCCTGCAATATTAGAAGGGAAAGATATTTTGGGAATTGCCCAAACTGGTTCGGGTAAAACAGCCAGTTTTGTATTACCAATTTTGCAACTATTACAAGCAGGCGTTTCTACTAAAAATAGACACGTGAGAGCTTTAGTTGTTGTACCAACACGTGAGTTAGCAATTCAGGTAAATAATGTATTTACTACATTGGGAGCAGATTTACCAACACCCATTAAAACAATGGCCGTATATGGTGGTGTTTCTATTAACCCACAAATGATTGGCTTGCAAGGTGTAGAGGTTTTGGTAGCAACCCCTGGACGATTATTAGAATTAATTTCATCTAATGCCGTGTCGTTATCTGCTATTAAACTATTGGTATTAGATGAAGCGGATAAAATGTTGAATCTTGGTTTTAAAGAAGAGATGAGTAAGATTTTTGGGTTGTTACCAAAAAACCGTCAAAATCTTTTATTCTCTGCTACCTTAAGTGATGATTTAAATAACATCAATCGTAATTTATTACGCAACCCTGTTATTGTAAAGGTTGAAGAGGAAATACAAAATTTAGATTTAATAAAACAGTTTGCTTACTTAATATCAGAAGAAAAAAAAGGTCCACTACTTCGTTATATTCTCAAAGAACAAAAGATAAAACAGGTTTTAATATTTACGTCTTCGGTTCATAGAGCTGATGCGGTAGCATTAAAATTAAATCAAAACGGCATTGATGCTTTTGCAATACATAGTAAAAAAAGTCAGGAAGGAAGAACTCAAGCATTAGATTTTTTTAAAGCTGGTAAAGTAAAAGTATTAGTTGCAACTGATTTAATGGCTCGTGGTATTGATATTAAATTTTTACCTTATGTGATTAATTACGAATTGCCTCGTTCGCCTAAAGATTATATTCATCGTATTGGTAGAACTGGTAGAGCTGAATCATCGGGTGAAGCTATTTCATTAATTAGTCCAGAAGATGAACACCACTTTAAAGTGATTCAAAAAAAGATGGGTAAACGCGCTACTATGATTGATGGAAATGCGATCAACTTAAAAGGATATTAATTATTGAATTAGTATGGAAAATAAAATTCACAGCGAAGAAAAAAAATTCTTAGATGGTCCACGCTCCAGGTGGGCTGAATTAAAATATGCCTTTAGTGTATTTCATCAATTAATTATAGGCTTAAGAAAATTACATTTTATTGGACCCTGTGTTACTATTTTTGGATCAGCAAGATTTAAAGAAGAGCATCCATATTATAAACTTACCCGACAAGTATCTTCCGAAATTGCAAATTTAGGTTTTGCTATTATGACTGGTGGCGGGCCTGGTATTATGGAAGCCGCTAATAGAGGTGCCAAAGATGTTGGAGGATTATCAATTGGTTGCAATATTGTGTTACCAAAAGAGCAGCAACACAACCCATACTTAGATAGTTTTGTGACCCTGGACTATTTTTTTGTTCGAAAAGAATTACTCAGAAAGTACTCATTTGCATTTATTGTCATGCCAGGTGGTTTTGGAACATTAGATGAGTTTTTTGAAGCTTTAACTTTAGTGCAAACTCATAAAACCGAAAAATTTCCTATCGTGATTATGGGATTTGATTTTCATCAAAATTTATTGGAACATATTCAACGTATGGCTAAAGAACAAACCATTAATGAAGATGATTTAAAATTGATACTTTTTACTGATTCAGTTGAAGAAGCAGTAAATCATATACAAAAATATTCTATTGATGCCTTTAATTTGAAATTGAAAAAGGCTAAAAAAACAATGTGGATATTAGGCGAAAAACCATTGAAATAAATTAGTTATTTGGTTTTCCTGCATCTATCCAACATACAATACTATTTTTTTGTGATTCGTTTAAACTTGAGCCTTTTGGCATTGAACCACTAACAATTGTTGAACGAATTGAACTAGCTGACCCACTAATTTGAGAATAGTTGCTATAATTGCTATGGCAGCTAACACAATAACTTTGAAATAATGGTTTTACGGTTGTTGAAAAAGAAGGTATAGAACCGTTGCATGAAGGAGCATATACTGCTGTTGTAGTTAAGTTTTTCTTTTTACAAGAATGTATAACTGTTCCTAATGTAAAAATTAATAAAATCGATATAATAAAGGTTTTCATATCTAATCGTTTTTATAAAGATAGTTCATTTTATAATGTGCTATTTGACATTTTATGTTAAAAAATAAACCCGCCAAAAGCGGGTTTAAAACAAACAAATACAATTCTATTTTTCAATTAACATTTTCCTAATTATTTCTTGATTTCCTATCTTCATTTTCACAAAATAGATTTCACTATATAATTCATTTATATCAAAATAAACAATCGTGCTTCCTTGATATAATATTGTTTAATACACTGGTTTCTGCAATTGATAACTCGTTTTTGTATAACTTATAATATTTGGATATAAAGTCAAGGTTCCCATTAATAGTTTACATTTAGCAGCGTCGCCGTCGCACATTTCAATTGTTTTTGCCATTAAATCTCTGCTCGCAATCGAATCTTTAGTCGTTAAGTCAAACAAATCATTCATCATTACTTTATGATGCATTAAGTATTGTAATAACCACACTTTACTACTGTCGTTGCTCATTAACTCATCCATCATTTGGGTACGATACTCTGGAGATAAAGAAATACTTTTGATAACCACAGAGCGATGTTCTTTATTAGCTAGAACTTGAATTGGTGTTTCGCTAAAACTACAGGCTACACCAAAACCAATACAGGCAATGACTAATACAGATAATATGATATTACTGTTCATGTTAGTTTGGTTTTTTATCTTCTAACGCTTTAGCACGTTTTTCATTTTCTTCCACTACTTTTAATGAATCTTTTCGGATGTCGTTTTTAATATCCTCTTTTTTTTCTTCTAACTGTTTAATCGCTTTTTCTTTATTGCTTTCCGATCTATCGACGTCATTATTGGCCTTACGTAAATCTTCTTTTTTATCTTCTGTTTTATTTTGTGCTTTTCTTAAATCATCTGCTTTATCATCAGTTTTAATTTGCGATTGTCTCACTTTTTCTTGTTTTACATCTGATTTATCCTTTGCTTTTATAACAGCCTCATTTTTATTTTCTACTTTATGCTCTGCTTTTTTAATTTCTTTTGCTGTCTTCTCTGTTTTTATTTCTTTTTTTTCTTTAGCTTTTAAAGAATCTTTTGCAGTTTGAGCTGACAAAGTACTAGATAAAGTTACTACCGTTAATGCAGTAGTGAATACTAATTGTTTTAATTGTTTCATATGTTTAAATTATTTGTTTTTTAGTTGTCATACCTGTCTGCCGACAGGTAGGTGGTATAACCAATTTAATCATGTGCGTTTGTGTTTAAGGCAAACATGGTTATTTCATAAGAGATTTTGCTTTAATAATGAAAATAGTTTCATTATAGTGCAAAGGTGAACCTTATTAAAACATAATGCATTACATCTTAAATTCAATAAGTTACATATATCACACCACTGCTTCAATAGGTAGCTCTAGCGTTTTGGTACTCGTTGTAAATACCTATCTTTGCGAAGATAATTATTATGACAGAAATTAAAGAAAAAGTTGAAGCGCAAATAGAAGTTAAAACCCTTGAAAGTGAAGAGAGACAAACTATTGTGCATTGCTCTTGTGATGGTGATGGAACGGATGCCTATCGTATTTGGCCAAGTACTTATTTGGTAGAACATGGTTCGGATAGAAGAGCTAAATTGATTACGGCATTTAATATTTCCTTTGCTCCACAATGGACCTTAAATGACGGCCGAGGCTTTACTTTAATTTTTGAAGGATTAAGTAAAGGCTGCAAATCTTTTGATTTAATTGAAATGATTCCACAAGCAGGCGGTTTTGAAGTATTTAATATCCCTCGCAATAACATGGATGTGTATCATGTAAAGTTTTAAGAATGACAAACATCATATAAACTTCATACTATCGTCATTAGGAAATATGCTTGATTCGTTTATCTTTACAGTAAATCAATAAAACTAAAAATCATGGCACATTTTGGCGATAATATCATTTCTTTTTTTAAGCAAGCTGCTGTAAAATTAGAAGAACTTCAAGTACAATCTGCTTTGGGCAAAGCTGAATTAGAAGATAAATTTGAGGAGATTAAAAAAGAAACCCGCGAACAATACCAACATATTAAATCAGAAGTAAACACCACTTTGCAAAATAGCGAAGAATGGAATACGTTAAAAGCTAAGTTTGAGCATTTAGAAGTGCAATTAGCACTTGGCAAAGCCGAAACTAAAGATATGCTAGAGGAACAAAAAAAAAATTTAAGCAAAACCTTTCAGGAAGTAAAAGACTTTATTAAAAACGATTAGCACTTCTTTATTTTATTTAGCTCAAGAATTCTTTTCTTCTAATTTACCATCAGCATATTTGGCAAAGCGGTTTTTATCGCGCGCATGCACTTGGTCGTAACGAGGCCAAGGCCAACCACCAAATTGAGTTTTGTGATAATCTTCAAAAGCTTGGTTAATTTCTTGTTTGGTATTCATTACAAAAGGTCCGTATTGCATTACTGGTTCGCTAATAGGTTTGCCTTGAAGCATTAATATACTTGTTTCTTCACTTGCTTTTAACTCAATATCTACATCTGATTTTAATTCGATAGCGTGATAATTAGTAATAGATGTGCCTGCTACCGTTAAATCTTTTCCTTCATAAAAATAAATGGTACGATTAACACCCGTTGATGCTTTAGGTAACATAAACGTTGCCCCTACTTCCATTTTAATATTCCATACTGCTACTTCATGTGCGGCGTCTGCTGCCCAAGAATCTGGTGGCGGTGTTGGCGCTTGAGATTTTTCTAACTGTCCTGCGATTATTTCCACTACTGTTTTTTTACCAGAAGCATCCGTATGCACATGATTAGGAATAGATTCTTTCCAAAACATTTTAAAATGAGGTTCTACCATTTTGCTTTTCTTTGGTAAGTTCAACCAAATTTGAAACAACTCCATCGTATTTTCTTTATCAGCGTGTATTAAAGGAAACATTTCTGAATGTTGTACTCCCTTACCCGCTGTCATCCACTGCACATCGCCATTACCATAACGTCCAGCGGCTCCCATCGAATCAGCATGGTCAACAATTCCTTTTCTCACCACCGTAATAGTTTCAAAACCTCGGTGTGGATGACCAGGGAATCCAGGAACTGATTTACCATGATACATTCTAAAGCCATCTTTAATAATAAAATCATCACCCATATGGCGACCATTTAAATATTTAGCATTAGGTGCCATTTGATCATTACCTTGAGGAAAATTGTCTTCGTGGTGCACGCAAAATAAAAATGGGTCGGCGGTTTCCCATTGAAAACCAAGGGGGTTAGTAGATAAGATTGGGTTCATAGAAGAAGAAGTGTTAGCTTGAAAAGCTTTTTTAAATGATTCGGAAAAAGATAAATAAGGCGCTGCCATTGCTGTAGCAAAGGCAAACATCGAACGACTTAAAAAATTACGGCGTGGAATTTCATTACTCATGATTGATGTTTTATTATAAAACAGTTGTGATGAATTTTAGTTTATCAAATTTAATGAAAGAAAAACAAAAAAAGGCATAACACCCGTTATACCTCCACTTTCTTATTCTGTTGGATAACCCTTTGCTACCCAATCAGGTTTAATACCATCTGGTAATTCCAATACTTTTGTGTTTTTAAAACCTTGAGCTATTAAATAATCATAAGCTGGTTTAATATTAGGGCAGCTTGCATAAGAGCAACAACCGCAATAAACCACAATTGGTTTAGTTTTACTTTCCATAGTTAAGTAACCCGAAATTTTACTTCCAAAAGTGGTATTGGTAGCAGCACCAATAGCAATAGCACCTTTAATGTTTTCCATAGGGCCTACGTTAAAAATCATAGGTTTATCTTTGGCATTAGTTTTAATTTTAGTACTTAAATCAATTGTACTCATTAGTTGTTCTTTTTTCCAAGTAGGCGCTTGAAAGAGGGCGCTCAAAAAACCAAAGCTTGAGAATAGTATAATTGCAATTATCTTCATAATAATAAATTATTGATGACTCAAATTTATAGAAAAACAACAAACCATAGTTTAAAAAAATGCTAAAATTTTGGAATCTAAATAATAAATTCCACAAATTACCAATAGGCTTTGTCGTATCTACATAAAACATTCATTTACTTTTATATGCCTTTTAACAACAATACTATTCATGCTGGTACTTGGTTGTTTTTAATAAGCTTATTTTTTATGAAGAGAAGTTAAATGAATCGGCCTTAGCTAATATATTAATTTAGTAGCTTTAAATGTCAAAAAAAACAACTCCATATTTGCTGAAATTTAATTATTTTTTTTAAATCTTAGCAATAAGGAAATATGAATGTTATAGTTTATATTTGTTTAAATCAAGACAAATATCATGAAGTACTTCATACTCATTACTATTAGTGTTTTATTTTCATATACAGCACTAGCTCAAGGTCCCATTCAAACTGAAGAAAAAATAACCGACTTCCTAAGTATGGGAAATTATAAAGACGCCATTCCTTTATACCAAAAATTACTAAAAAAATATCCCGATAATTATGACTATAAATACCAATTAGGGAAATGCCTTTTAAAAACAAAAGGAGATCCTAAAGTTATTATTGATTTATTGGAAAGCGCTATTCCTCATTTAAAACTTGATGCCGAACCACTATATTACTTAGGGCAAGCTTACCAACATGATTTACAACTTGATAAAGCTATTGATACCTATATCAAAGCGAGAATTGAAGCTAGTAAAAATTTATCTCCTATCATTGAGCGACAAATTGAAACTTGTTTGAATGCTAAAGAACTCATTAAATATCCCATTGATGTAACTTTTAATAATTTAGGAGCCCCTATAAACTCAGAATTCCCTGACTACTACCCTATAACACCAGATGATGAATCGGTGTTAATTTACACCTCACGTCGTGCCGAAAAACCTACCAGTAGACCCGAAATGGATGGGTATTATCCAAGTGATATTTATACAGCTACACCAAAAGACGGCAAATGGATAGATCCTAAAAGTATTGGCAACAACATCAATACGCGTTTTGATGAACAGGCCGTTGGTATTAACTCTGATGGAAAAAAAATAACGGTGTATATCGACCATATTGACAGCTTAGGGAATTTATATTTAACGGAACCCAACTCAACAGGAAACGGGTATAAAAAAATTATACGTTTAGATACTAAAATTAATGAAGGATTTGAAACAACAGGTAGTATGAATGATGCTGGTGATGTATTTGTATTTGCTAGTAAACGAAAAGATGGCGCTGGCGAAAAAGATCTATACATTATTCGTAAACTAAGTAATGGTAAATGGGCCAAACCACAAGATTTGGGTGAAAATATTAACACCATTTATAACGAAGATTTTCCTCACTTGAGTAAAGATGGCAATACTTTATATTTTTCTAGCGAGGGGCACTCCAGCATGGGCGGTTACGATTTGTTTAAGTGTCAATGGAACGATTCGCAGAAAACCTGGAGCGACCCACAAAATCTGGGGTATCCTATTAATGATACTTATGATAACGAAAACATTGCAATGGTAAGCGATGGAGCTTATGCTTATATATCGGCTATTAAACCAGGTGGTTTGGGAGATAGAGATATTTACAAACTAAAATTTAATGAAGTAGACAGACGTTATTGCATCATCACGGGACATGTATTTACCTCCGACTCTAGTGATGTGCCTATTAAAATATCTATCGCCGCTTCAAAACCAGATAGTAAAGAAGTGCTAAAATTTGTACCCGTTCAAAAAACCGGTAAATATGTAATGGCATTGACTCCAGGTAATTATACTTTACTTATAAAAGCAGAAGACTATGAAGCAATAGTAGTGCCTTTTGTAATTTATGATTTACCTTTTCAGCCTGAAAAAACAAAGGATTTCACCTTAATACGAAAGCCTTGAAAAGACCATCATGCTTAAGGGTATGATAGTGTGCTAACTAGACTTACTTTCAACTTTAACCCTCTTTAATTTCTCTCGCAAGGCCACTTTAAATTCTTCCGTAAATACCCTAAATATTAATTCATCACTTTCTCTTTCTAATGTATGCCCTCTTTTTTTAATGGCATTTATTACGGTATCCCAAAATAAAGCGTTCGAGGTACATTTGCGGGAGTTACTGAAAACTTAACTCCTTCTCTATTTATTAATAAACCGTCATGCAATACCAATTATAAAT
>JBEIPP010000005.1:0-42725 GCA_040376995.1 Flavobacteriales bacterium | reverse complement strand
GTTATTTGAATCGCTAGAAAAACTGGGGGAGTTTATATCTAGTTCTCTGAAAAAAATTACCACTGAATAAGTGAAATCAATATGTTCTTACTTTCAAAAACCCTTTTTATTGTGGATTGATTTCTCACAATTTTTTAGAAGGAGAATTGGTTCAGGGAAAACACGAAGCCTTAATTAACGAAGCGTTATTTTAAAAAGTTAATCAGGTTAAAAAGCTAGATGGTTTTAAACTAAACAAGGCTAATGATAATTTACCTTTAAAGGTTTTTGTAACGGATGCTGATAGTGGAGTTCCTTATAGTGGTTATATAGTAAAAAAGAAAGGATTGTATTATTATTATAAAGTCAATAAGATTGGTATTAAAATAAACCGAAGCGTAAATATTATGCACGATGAGTTCAAAGAACTGCTAAGTGTATATACCATTAGTGAGGACTTTGTGGAGCCTTTAATTGTTCAATTACGATATACATGGGATAACCTAACAGAAAGCAATACGAGCGAGAAAAAAGCCCTTTTTGCTAAATTAAACGAAGTAGAAAAGTACCTTGAAACTTTAGAACGCAGACATGCTTACGGAGAAATTAAGATTGATATTTTCGAGAAATTTTCTGCTGAATTATATGAATCAAAAAGGCTTCTTTTAGAAAAGTTGGATTCACCCTCTTAAAAAATATCGACCCCTAATGAATTGATAAATTATACAGTTGATACTGCCACAAAACTACATAAAGCGTGGACTTGTGGCGATTACTACGAAAAGCAAAGTTTTCAAAATATGTTATTTCCGAACGGTTTAGCTTATGATTCAAAAATAGAGCATTATCGAACCGAGAAAATAAATTCGGTCATCGAGCTAACTTCGCAATTATCAAGTGATTCAGGGGAAATAAAAAAGCCGGAATTCTCAAATTTTTCAGAGAAGTCCGGCTTAGTACCCAGCGCCGGACTCGAACCGGCACGGTTTCCCACAGGTGTTTGAGACCAGCGCGTCTACCATTCCGCCAGCTGGGCATTTAGTTTTTTCTGTTGCTATCCTCTGCAACTTATCTCAGCGTCTACCTCCCTCCCGATAGCTATCGGGAAGCATCGGGACCTTCAGCTGGGCATTTTAGACTCCTTTTTGCTATTTCCAAACAATAAGGGCTGCAAATGTAATAGAATTTTGTGGATTCAGAAAAAAACCGTCAAAAATAGTGTGCAAAACCACTAAAAATGCTATATTTGCGTCCCTTAAACATAACATGGAAACAGACGTTAGATTATTTTCAGGTGGTGCTACAAATACACTTGCCGAACAGATTGCAAAATCTTATGGTAAAGATTTAGGTAAAATGGCACATTATCGCTTTAGCGATGGTGAATTGCAGGTGTCTTATAACGAAAGTATTCGTGGACAAAGCGTATTTGCTATTCAGTCAACGATGCCTCCTGCTGATAATTTAATGGAATTATTATTAATGCTAGATGCAGCTAAACGCGCTTCTGCCAAAGAAATCATTGCTGTTATTCCTTATTTTGGGTACGCTCGTCAGGATCGTAAAGACCAGCCTCGTGTAGCCATTGGTGCTAAATTAGTAGCTGATATGTTAGCATTAGCTGGTGCAACCCGTGTGATGACAATGGATTTACATGCTGATCAAATTCAAGGATTTTTTGATATTCCTGTTGATCATTTATACGCGTCTTCAATTTTTTTACCATATATCAGTAGTTTAAATTTACCAAACTTAACCATTGCAGCTCCAGATATGGGAGGCAGTAAGCGTGCAAATGCGTATTCTAAGCATTTGAAATCTGAAATTGTTATTTGCTATAAACAACGCACAAAAGCTAATGTAGTAGATCACATGACTGCTATAGGCGAAATTGAAGGAAGAAATATTGTGTTAGTAGACGATTTAGTTGATACTGGAGGAACCTTATGTAAAGCTGCCGATATGATGATGGAACGTGGTGCATTGAGCGTTAGAGCAGTTTGTACACATGCTATTTTATCTGGTAAGGCTTACGAAAATATTGCCAATTCAAAATTAACAGAACTTATTGTAACAGATACAGTGCCTTTAAAACAACATAGCGATAAGATTAAAGTAATATCTGTAGCTGAACTATTTGCTAAGGTAATTCATAGCGTACAAAACTATGAGTCTATTAGCAGCAATTTTATAATGTAATTAAACCGACCTAACTTAGGCAGGCTCGCATAAAATAAATAAAAATAATCGATGTAAATAAAATGAAGCGAGCATTTTAAATACATCACAAAACAAAAAATAATGAAATCAGTAACATTGAGCGGTTCGTTGCGTACGAACGTAGGAAAAGTAAACGCTAAAGCGGTTAGAGAAAAAGGAAATGTACCATGTGTAATTTATGGTGGAAAAGAACAAATTCATTTTGAAGCAGATATCCGTGCATTCAAACCAGTAATTTTTACTCCAAACGCACACATCGTTGAAATCGACTTAGGTGGTAAAGTTTACAAAACTGTATTACAAGAAGCGCAATATCATAAAATCAATGATAAATTAATTCATGCAGATTTCTTAGAAATCGTTGACGGGAAACCTGTAACTGCTAATATTCCAGTGATTATTGTTGGTCAATCTGAAGGAGTTAAAAAAGGCGGTAAATTAGTATTAAAAGTGCGTAAATTAAAAGCACGTGGTATTGCTGCTACATTACCAGATTCAATTGAAATCGATATTACTAAATTAGATATTGGTGACTCTATCGCAGTTGGTGATATTAAAGTAGAAGGTGCTACTTTATTAAATGCTAAAAATGTATCTGTTGTTTCTGTTGCTACAACTCGTGCGGTTGCATCTGAAAATCCTACACCAGGAAAAAAATAATTCAATCTTTAATATACAAAAAATCCTCTTTCGGTTTCGAGAGAGGATTTTTTTATGAGATATTTACAATAATAGAGACATGGATAAAACGGATTTGACGGATATACATTGATAACATTTTGTGGATATTTTAAGGAAATAACTATTTAAACTAAGCTAATTTTTCTCTTTTATTAAAAAAATCTGTGTATCCCGATATCTATCGGAACAGCTCAATTAGTGTTATCCGAGTTCCAATAAAAAATTAGTTGAGTACAAACTTTGATTTTAATTCATTTTCTGTCTTTATTAAGTGAATAAACAATTTAATTTTAGCCATTAAAAACACTTCTTTTGCTGGTACATTTTTAGCTTTTAGCAATTCATATTTTTCAATAGAAGATAAATCTATAAGTCTAGCAATGCCATAAACATTCGAATGATCAAAAGCATCAATAGGAATAATTTGTTGTTGTGAAATCCAGATGTATTCCTTAGTTAATTCTTGAAGTGTGTGAGATGGCTTATCTAAAATCTCTTCTTCGTATTGTATAATTCCAGCTCCATATAACTTAGGCGGCAGTACATGTGAAAATTCTATTAATTTAAATGCACGAACTCCTTCAATAGAAATATCCATTTCGCCATTTTCATGTTTTTTGATAACATTACTAATTTTCACTTCTATGCCATAACTTCCTATTGATTTTTGATTCATAAATGGAATGCCAAAATGAGCATCATTTAATAAACAGTCTGATACCAATTGCTTATAGCGTTCTTCAAAAATATGAAGCGTTTTTGTTTCGCCTGGTAATAGTACCATATTTAGCGGAAACATTGGAATGGTGAGTTGTTGCGTTGCCATTGTGGTTGCGTTTAATGAGGTTACGTATATTAACTCGGGGATTTAGCGCTAAGTTACAGAAAAATTTTGCCATTTATTGTGCAGATGCGTGAAACTGCTTTCTTAACTAGTAAAACCACTAATTTACTTAACAAGCTATTTATACTATTGTTTTATAAAAAAATATAAATGAATTATTTTGATACAATTTTTACAGTATTTTTATGTATCAATTAACAATTCTACTTAAATGAAAAAAAATATTATCATTATTTGTTTGTGCATTGCATCTGTTTTTGCACTAAATTTTTCTCAAGATTATTTCGAAATATCTAAAAACTTAGATGTATTTAATACCCTTTATCGCGAATTAAATATTGCTTATGTAGATGAAACAAAACCTGGACAATTAATGAAAACAGGCATCGAAGCCATGCTCGCTTCTTTAGATCCTTATACAAATTATATAGCTGAAAATGACATTGAAGATTATCGAATGATGACGACTGGAGAGTATGGAGGTATAGGAGCATTAATTCAAGATGTAGATAAAAAAATTACAATCACTGAGCCTTACGAAGGCTTTGCCGCCTATAGAGCAGGGCTTAGAGCAGGAGATGAAATTGTAGAAGTAAATGGAGTAAGTGTTGTGGGTAAAAAAACAGAAGACATTACTACAATGCTTAAAGGACAAGCGGGAACGCCAATTAAATTAAAAATTATTCATTTAGGTCAATCAGCTCCCATTGAATTAAATTTAAAACGCGAAGAAATTAAAGTAAAGGCTGTTCCTTATTATAATATGTTAAATGCAGAAGTAGGTTATATCAAACTAACAAGTTTTACCGAAAACTGTTCGGGAGAAGTTAAAGAAGCTTTATTAAAGTTAAAGGAAAAAAATTGCAAGTCTTTAATTTTTGATTTAAGAGGAAATCCAGGAGGATTACTCCATGAAGCAGTGAACATAGTAAACTTATTTATTGATAAAAATAATGAAGTAGTCTCTACTAAAGGAAAAGTAAAAGATTGGAATAAGCAATATTTTTCGTTGTACACTCCTGTAGATACGCAAATTCCCTTAGTGGTTTTAGTAGATAACAATTCGGCCTCAGCTTCCGAAATTGTTTCAGGTGCTTTGCAAGATTTGGACAGAGCAGTTGTTTTAGGACAACGTTCTTATGGAAAAGGATTGGTTCAACAAACAAGAGACTTAACGTATAATACTAAATTAAAAGTTACAGTTGCTAAATATTATATCCCAAGCGGTCGTTGTATTCAGGCTTTAGATTATACACATAAAGATGAAGAAGGAAGAGTGGAAAAGGTTCCAGACTCTTTAATTACTGCTTTTAAAACCAAAAACGGACGTATTATTTATGATGGTGCTGGTATTTTACCAGATGTGAAAACAGAAGATATAAAATATAGTAACATCTTAGCAACACTATTAAACAAAAATCACATATTCACTTTTGTAAATCAGTATTTAATTAAACATCCTCAATATCAAACTACGGCAGCAACAGTAACTTTATCAGATGCAGATTATAACGACTTTATCTCTTATTTAAAAGATAAAGACTATAAATACAAAACTCAAAGTGATTTTGCCTTAGAAGATTTAAAATTAGATGCAACAGCCGAAAAATATTATGAAAGTATTAAAACAGAGTATGAAGCTTTATTAAATAAAATGACGGCAAATAAAAAAGATGATTTAGTGCGCTTTAAACCTGAAATCAAACAATTTATTGAAGAGGAATTTGCAGCACGTTTTGAGTTTCAAAAAGGTAGGATAGAAACTGCTTTAAAATATGATTTAGAAGTAACAGAAGCAAAAAAACTATTAGCGGATAAGCAAAAAATAATATCTATTTTAACAACGATAGAAAAGCCAACAAAACCATTTAATCCTAATAAACGATTTTAGGAATAAATTGAGTATAGTTTGATTTTTATATTTGAAAATACCATTTATTAAGCTATTTTTGAGGGCAATAATTTAAAAACACATTTATCATGGGAAAAGGCGATCAAAGATCAAGACGTGGAAAAATTCAAGTAGGTTCATTTGGTAACCTTCGTCCACGTAAAAAAACAGCAGCAGTTACTGCAGAACAAATTGCAGCAGGTGCAGCAGCAAAAAAAGCAGCTCCGAAAAAAGCAGCAAAAAAAGCAGCTAAATAATTTAAAGAAACCGCCTCGAGCGGTTTTTTTATTGCTTCCTACACCGTGCGTGAGGGATGCAAGCGAAAATCCTTTGCCTGTTCTTGCAAAGATTGTAGCGACAGCCCAACCCTGCTGCCTCTTTACAGGGCACGCCCAAAAAGCATTCATATACTTAATTCGTAACTTTAGTAAAAAAATATTTACCTTTAACTCGTGAACTATTTTCAACCCGATAAAATCAAAATAGGCGTATTAGGCGGAGGTCAACTCGGTCGAATGATGATTCAAAGCGCTATAAATTACAATTTATACATTTGTTGTTTAGATCCAGACGATAATGCTCCATGTAAATCTATTGCTAATGAATTTACAAAAGGCAGTTTAACAGACTATGATACCGTTTATAAATTTGGTAAGGATAAAGATATTATTACTATTGAAATAGAAAACGTAAACGTAGAAGCGTTAAAAGATTTACAAAAGTCAGGCAAAAAAGTATTTCCTCAACCTGAAGTGATTGAGATTATTAAGGATAAAGGATTACAAAAAATGTTTTATCAACGTAATGATATTCCTAGCCCTGATTTTTTTCTAGTAGAAAATAAATCTCAAATCGAAAAGTATAAAGATTTTTTTCCTTTTTTTCAAAAAATGCGCACTGGAGGCTATGATGGAAAAGGTGTTGTAAAGTTAGGGCATCCAAATAAAATTGATCATGCCTTTGAAGTTCCCAGCGTATTAGAGCGTTTGGTAGATTTTGACAAAGAAATTTCGGTAATAGTAGCACGCAACGAAAGTGGAGAATCAAAATGTTTTCCAGCGGTTGAATGTGAATTTAACCCTGAAGCTAATCTTGTTGAGTTTTTATTTTCGCCAGCTAACATTAAAAAGAGTATTGATAAGCAAGCTAATGAAATAGCAATTAAGATTGCAGAAAAATTAAATATTGTTGGAATACTTGCCGTTGAAATGTTTGTAACTAAAGATGGTAAAGTATTAGTGAATGAAGTGGCGCCTCGCCCTCATAATAGTGGTCATCAAACTATTGAAGGAAATATTACATCGCAATTTGAACAACATTTACGTGCTATTTTAAACTTACCATTGGGCGACACAAGTATTATTAAACCTGCGGTGATGATTAATTTATTAGGAGAAAAAAATTATGAAGGATCTGCAAAATACGAAGGTTTAACAGACGCTATTAAATACAAAGGGGTATATGTGCATTTGTATGGAAAAGTAACAACAAAGCCATTTCGAAAAATGGGACATGTTACAGTGATAGATGATGATTTAAGTTTAGCAAAAAAGAAAGCTATTACAGTAAAAGATTTAATTAAGATAGTTAGTTAAGTCTCAGTCTACACTCAGACTAACAGTTCACAATCAATAATTTAATAACTAAATAATTCAACAACTAAATATATGGTAGGTATTATAATGGGAAGCAGCAGTGATTTAAAAATCATGAATGATGCAGCAGATTTTTTAAAAAAATTAGATATTCCATACGAAATAACAATTGTATCAGCACATCGCACACCTGAGCGTATGTTTGATTACGCAAAAACTGCTCACGATAGAGGCTTAAAAGTTATTATTGCTGGTGCTGGCGGTGCAGCTCATTTACCTGGAATGGTAGCTTCATTGACGCCATTGCCAGTTATTGGCGTTCCGGTAAAATCTAGTAATTCTATTGATGGTTGGGATTCGTTATTATCTATTGTTCAAATGCCTAATGGAGTTCCTGTAGCAACTGTTGCTGTAAATGCGGCACAAAATGCAGGTATTTTAGCTGCACAAATACTAGGCTGCCAAGACAAAGCTATTTTTGATAAACTCGTTTTATTTAAAGAAGAGTTAAAAGAAAAGGTTACAAAGAGTTTGGAGGAGATTAAGAAATAATCACCTTACTTTTTTATTGTTTCAATAAAACTTTGTTTACCTAGCGTATCCATTAATTGAAGCATGCTTTTTTCAATGGTAGTGTATTCTAATTCTTCACTACTTAAACAAATAAACATCAAATCTATTTTTTGAGTTTTTAAAGATTCGTAAAGAGGGTGTTTGTTTAAACGATATACTTCGCGCATACGACGCTTAATGTCATTCCGTTTATTAGCGCGTTTATGTTTCTTTTTAGGAACTACAAACATTGCTCTTATAGGAAAAGGACTTTCGAATTCAGAAACTTTATAAATTAATTTAAAAGGAAATTGAGTTTTAGATTTACCATTGGCAAACAAATCGTCAATAGCTTTTTTGCTACATAAACGTTCTATTTTTTGAAATGTAAAATCCATGAGATGTATGCCATTATTATCGATTAAACAATCTCCAATAGAATACAAAGCCATTAGAAATCTTTAAAAATTCATTGATAGAAGCTTTTGGAAAATTTATCAATGAGTTTACTATCGTAAATGAAGCGGATAAATTTACCATATAACGCAGAGATTTGAACTTTCAAGTTCTCTATCGTTTGTTAGATTCTTTCATATATTCATCCAAAGCTCCCGACATGCTCGGGTTTTTTGGGTTAGGAGCATAAATATCTAAACGGTAGCCGTGTTTTTTTAAAGTATTAGCTGTAGCTGCACCAAAACATGCAATTCGTGTATTTCCTTGTTTAAAGTTAGGAAAGTTGTGTTTTAAAGAATTAATTCCCGCTGGTGTAAAGAATACTAAACAATCAAAATCATTTAAGTTTTTGATGTCAGATAAGTCAGCACTTACTGTACGATACATTACGGCTTTAGTGTATTTAACATCAATAGCATCCAAAAATTCACAGATTTGTTCTTTTTGAACATCAGCTGCGGGTAATAAAAATTTTTCTTCCCTGTTTTTTCTGATAACATCAACTAAATCTTGGATAGTTTGGTGACCAAAAAATATTTTACGCTTACGGTATTGAATATATTTTTGAAGATAATAAGCTGTTGCCTCATTAATACAAAAGTATTTCATTGATTCAGGAACAGTAACACGCATTTCGTTACACATTCTAAAATAATGGTCAACTGCCATTCTGCTAGTTAAAATAACCGCTTTATGTTCTAAAATATCAATGCGTTGAGTTCTGAAATCTTTAACTGGGAGCCCTTCAATTTTAATAAATTGACGAAATGTTTCAATTAAATTATATTTTTTAGCTAAATCGTAATATGGATTTTTATCGTTCTCAGGTTTTGGTTGAGAAATTAAAATTGTTTTTATTTTATTTTTTGGATAATTAGAAATTTCTATAATTGGCTGAGGTGCAACAGAAACTAATTGTTTTTTTGTTTTTACACCAATCTTTACAAATTTCTCAGCACTTACTACAACTTCATTTTTTGGAGTTGCAATAGTCTTAAATTTAGGTTCAGTCTTAGGTTTTGCGGCAACTGCTTTTTTAACGATAATTTTTTTAGCTGGAGCTTTCGTAATTTGCTTCGTTACGGCAGCTTTTTTAATTGACTTTTTTACCGTAGTTTTTTTAGCAGCTAATTTTTTAGCTTTTGCAACTGGTTTTGTTTTTTTTGGCGCACTCTTTTTAGTGACAATTTTTTTGGTTGCTTTTTTAGGAGATGTTTTTTTAGTAATTTTTTTAACTGTTTTAGTAACAGTAGCTTTTTTTACTTTTGGGTTACTTTTTTTAGTAACTGGTGCTTTAATAGATTTTTTTTTCTTTATAGCCATATTAAAAATCAACGCTTAAAAATTAACTAATAAAAATTTTATCAATACTAATAGAGGTAAAATTTCTAAGCCACAAAGGTACAAAAAAATATACAAAATTCCTATGTTTTGTTCTGAAGTACATATAACAAAGCCTCTAAACATTCTTAAAGCATAAAAACCGCCGCAAATGATGATGGCAGGATATAAAAACCACTCTACAGGGTACTTTGTAAATTGTAAACAAATAACTATTGGAAATAAAATGATTCCAATAGTTTGAGAAAAAACATATACATTAAAAAGGTATTCTTTTCCTAATTCTTCATTTGAAGTTATAAAAGCTAAAGTATAGTTTACTGAAAATTTAATTAGATATGTTAAACTTACAACTGCTATAAAAAACAAAAACTGGTTTAATTGCGAATATTCATTTAGTATTAATCCAAAGTACTCGTTTATAACCTGAGCTAAAAATGACATTATTAATATAAAGCTAATGCCAAGTAAAATTGATACGCCTTTCGTGAGTTTAAACTCTTCTCTAAATAGTTGCTTCGCTTCTTGTATACTAAAAACAGAAGTAAAAACTTTAATTATCTTTTTTGGTTCCGAAATTCTAATTAAGACGAAAATGGAAAAAATAAAAAACAAAACTATTCCAGGCCAATAAGAAGGATTACTGGGATTAAAAAGCGGATAGTCGTGTGTTTTTATTAATGAATGCCCCGAAAAAATAGATTGTCTATTTTGAGGAATAGGATTAGTGTCTTTAGCGGAAGCTAAATCATTTTCTAGTACTAATACTGTATCTTTTTTACTCACAAATTTATATTTATAATGCAAACCATCTCGAAATATTAAATCCAAGTTTAATTTGTCCTTTGGTCCAAGTATCTTGTGTTGAAGTTAATAAGCTACTCTCTAAAATTGCTGCGCCGTTTGTATAATTAATATGAAACACATGTCCGCCTGTTTCAATTTCAAGACCAACCCCTAATGGATTGTAGTAAGCATTAGGATTTTTTGTTTGATATTCTGAAAAATTGTAAAAATAGTCAACTACTAATGCCATACGTTTCGACATTTTTAATCTTCCTCCAATACCAATAGATAATAATGAGTTTTGATCTTCCTTTCCGTTATTTGTATTTAATTGTTGTTTAATAAAATTACGGTGAATGAACGTAGGCATAATTTGTAAAGACAACCAAGAATTAAATTTACGAGCAATTAATAACTGGCTAGCGTATTGAACGCGATGTGCTTCATTAGTCTTAGGACGAATAGTTCCAGCATATAAATTATCTGTTGTCATAGATGTGTAACCTAAGTTGCCATAAAAACAAACAGAAACTGGTATTTTATTATCTTCTCTCTGAGTTAAAAAACGCCATTTGATTGTAGCGTCATTCATTTCTCTGTACTTACTTCTTCCAACTCCAATAGTGAGTTCGTCTGTAATACCATAATCAAACGATGTTCTGATATCAGTAGAATTATCTAATCCAAAAGCACTATGTGCTGCTTCATTTAAAGCATTTGCACTACTGCTATTATATATATTGCCAAAACGATGAGTAACTCTAAAATCTATGTTACGTTTTTTTACCGTTTCAATATTTTGAGCATTTACAATTTTAGTTGTTTTAAAAGTTGCATAAACTTTTTTAGCTGGTTCATTTTTTGGATCTTCTTTTACTAAATCTAATAAATCATCTTGAGCAAAGGTGTTTATAGTTATTATACTAGCAAAACAAACAATTATATTTTTAATCATATTTTGGATTTAAAGTTCTAAAGGTAGTTAAAATCAATTTCTTTAGTTGTAAGACAAGATGTTATTTTTTTACAAACGGTTCAAGTGTTGCGTTTACTTTAATGTCAACAATCTCAGCAATATTTTGAACGTATAAAGAAGGTACTTTAATATTATAATCGGCGATTTTGATTTTGAATGCAGATGCAACTATCAATTCCTGTCCTTTAACTGTAATAGTTCCTGTAGTTTCTATTTCTTTTGTTACACCATGCAAATCTAAAGTGCCCTTAACAGTTACTTTATTCTCTCCATCTTTAGTGAAATCTATCTGCTCAACTATTTTACCTTTAAAAATACATGAAGGAAATTTAGTTGACTCCACATAGTTTTCATTGAAATGCTCTTCCATTAAAGCTTGAGGAAACTTAAAACTAATCATAGGAACAGCAAATTGAATATCATTGGTTGTAGTTTTTATAACAACGGTTACTTTTTTGCTAGTAGCATCAATATCTTCTAATGGCGACTTTGAGTAAAAAGAAATACTAGTAGCATCTGGTTTCCCTTTAAAAATTTGAGCTTTAATACTAGTAGTTATAACTGCTAGATATAAAATCGTGAATACTATTTTTTTCATAATGGTTTTTATTAATATTAATTATTTGGGGCACCAGCATCTAACCAGCATTTAATTAAGTCTAGTTCATTTTGAGGAAGAGCTCCTCCTTTTGGCATAACTGAAGGAGTTTGATCGATAACTCTTGCCTTTATTCTTCCGCCATCTACTTGAGTTTTAATTAAAGTATAATTAGTTAAATCAGGAAATGTTCCGCCAGCCTGATGACAACTTGTGCATTTTGATGTAAAAATTGGAGCAATGTGTTTAGTAAAAGTTACGGTATCACATGCATTTGTTGTCTTTACAACTAAATCAGGATTGGGTCCAATATCTTTTGTGCACGACACAAAACTTATACTAAAAACGGACACTAAAAATAAAAATATCTTCATAATGGATTTAATTTAAATGCTACATAACTAAAAAAATGCCAAGTTTTAGTAAAAATACTAAGAACTAGGCACTTATTAAAAAATATTAATTATTTCTTAATGAATTTAGTATAGTATATTTTATTACTTTCTGCAGAAATATGAAGATAATATACACCTGAAGGTAATTCAGATACAGTGATTGTCTTAGATATTAGTTCTTGTTTTGAAATAGTTTTAGCTAATTTACCATCTAAACCATAAATCATTCCTTGAGAAAATGTTTCAGTAGCTGCTACATGAAGAGTTTCTGAAGTAGGATTTGGGAATATAGATGCCGCTATTATGTTGTTATTTTCGGATACGCCAGTTGTATTTGCAATATAAGTAACAGAAGATGTTTTGATGACATCACCAGCGCTGCCGCCAATATTATTAGCGTAATTAAACGCTCCGTAAAAAGTTACAGTAGTTGCAGTTGTTGGAGCAGTCCATTGAAAAGACCATGTGGCACTTGCGCCTGTTTTTTTAGAAGATTGTTTAATGTATTTTCCAGAAATACTAGATCCTGTTCCAGCAATCCATGTTCCTAAACCTGCATTTGAAGTTGCTGTTTGAGGAGTTAATTCGAAACCATATGCTGCAGCACCAGACATTGAAACTGTAAAATTATAAGTAGTGCCTCCAATATATCCAGAGCCAGGAATATCTGAAGAGATTACTCCAGTAGTTTGAGTTACAGCAGTTCCGCCATGACAATTAGTACATGTCGCTCCACCATTATCAGCGGGCGCTCCTGCAGTTGCATCAGGAGGTAACGATGAACTAGCGTTTGTTGTGTTTAATGTTGAGATAAGAGCTAATGATAAAACTGTAATAGACGATAACAGTAAAAATTTTTTCATTGAATAGGTTTAATGGTTTAAACATAAAATTATAAAAATAAATTAATTATGGTTCGTTTTTAACAATTTAAATTAAGTAATTCTTAATGTGTTGAATCGAAAAATATTACAAATTAACTATTGATATTTATTTACTTAATGGGTAATATATTTATTAATTAATTGAGGTAATCCAAATTGTATTAAATCGCTCCGTTTTATCTTAATTAATGATTCCGAGTTAATAGGTGTTTTTATTTTTATTTCATAAAACGTTGCATATATATGTTGATGAGATAAAATATGTTTTTTTTCAGCTTTAATAGAAATTACATTAATTTCTTTAATTAATTTTTTCAGATTAGTATTTTTTAAAACTAATTCAGGGCTTGTATCTTCCTCTGTTTCTATGAGGTAGAATTCATATAAATTTTGCCAAATATCTTTTTCTGTTCTTTTTTGTACATAAACACTATCCTTAAAATTAAAAATAAAATAATGCAGGTATCGGTTCCTTATTTTTATCTTTTTATCTTTTACTGGTAATAAATTAACAGTGTTTTTTTCGTGAGCCAAACAATATTCTTGTAAAGGACATTCTTCGCATTTTGGGTTTTGTGGTTTACACCATAAAGCACCAAATTCCATCATCGCACTATTATGTAATCCTGGATTTTTGTGATTTAAAAGTTCATTAGCTAATAATTGGAATTCCTTTTTGCCACGAGTAGAGTTAATTGGCGTATTAACATTAAACAAACGTGATAAAACTCTATAAACATTGCCATCCACAACAGCATGAGGTAAATTAAATGCAAATGACGATACAGCAGCAGCAGTGTAATCACCAACTCCTTTTAATGCTTTAATTGATTCATAAGTATTTGGAAATTTTCCCTTATAATTAATTTTAACTTCTTTTGCAGCTGAATGTAAATTTCTTGCACGCGAATAATAACCAAGCCCCTGCCAAAGACGCATCACTTGGTCTTCAGGAGCATTAGCTAAATCAATAATGGTTGGAAAGGTTTCGGTAAACTTGATATAATAACTCAAGCCTTGAACAACTTGTGTTTGTTGAAGAATAATTTCAGATAACCAAATTTTATAAGGGTCGCTAATGTTTCGCCAAGGCAAATCGCGCTTGTATTTTTTGTACCAAGCAATAAGTTTATCTGAAATAGGATGATTTTGAGGCATTTTTTTAATCCTCTACAGCAAAAATTTTATTAATAGCATCTAAATTTTTCTCTTTTATGATTTTTCGTTTTAAACTCATTTTCGGGGTTAATTCACCGCCTTCAATACTCCATTCTTTACTTAAAATAGCAACGCGTTTTAGTTGTTCATAAGGAGCTAAGGTTTTATTCATCACTTTAATATGCTCATTTATTAACTTTTTTAATTCTTCGTGAGCACTCATTTCCTGATTAGTAGTCCAAGTGATATTATGGTCTTTGCAATATTCTTTAAAGTTAACGAAAGAAGGAACAATAATAGCAGAAGCAAATTTTTGATTTTCTCCAACCACCATACTTTGTTCTACAAATCTACATTCTTTAATTTTATTCTCAATCATTAAAGGCGCAATGTATTTGCTTGAACTAGTTTTAAAAATTTCCTTTTTTCTATCAGTTATTTTTAAAAAACGCCCTTCAATAAAAGTTCCTACATCTCCCGTGTGAAACCAACCTTCGTTATCCATTACTTCGGCAGTTGCTTCAGGATTTTTGTAATATCCAAGCATTAAGTTGGGCCCTTTTACTAAAATTTCTCCATCTTCTTCAGCTATTTTTACACTTACACCATCAATTACTGGTCCACAAGTTCCAATTCTAATATTATCTTCTCCGTATCTGTTTACACTAACCACTACACAGGTTTCAGTTAATCCGTATCCTTGTAAACAAACAATGTTAGCACATAAAAAAATGCGCTCTAATTTTGGATTTAGCGCTGCACCACCAGAAGCTATGCAAACTAAATTACCACCAACAGCCTCGCGCCATTTACTAAATACTAATTTATCTGCAATTTTATGTTGAATTTTATACCATAAACTATTTTTATTGTTTAGTTCATAGGTATTGGCGATGCGCATACTCCAATCAAAAATTTTACGTTTAGCGCCAGTTAATGTTTCGCCTGTAGCAGTAATTTTTTCATACACACGTTCAATTAATCGTGGAACTGAAACAAATATTTGTGGTTTGATTTCTTTTAAATTATCGCCAATGGTTTCGAGTCCTTCTGCGTAGTAAATAGAAATTCCTTTATATAAATATAAAGTACTAACCATGCGTTCATATACATGATTGAGTGGTAAAAAACTTAATGCTTTCCATGTACTTTGAAAAGGGGCAAATCCTTGACACGCTGTTACATTTGAAACTAAGTTATGATGAGTAATCATTACCCCTTTTGGAGTTCCAGTTGTTCCTGAAGTATATAAAATGGTTAATAGATTACTTGGTAAGATAGATTTTTTTATTTCGATTAACTTTTCGGAGTCGCTATTTTTTTTTCCTAATTCAATAAAATCAGAGAAAGGCATAATGCCTTCAATTGGATTAAAGCTAATAATATGTTTTACGTTAGGAATTTCTTTTTCAATAGCAACTAACTTTGCATATATAGATTTGTCTGAAATAAACACAGCTTTTACTTCTGAATGATTTATAATAAATTGTAAATCAGTATTGCTTATAGTTGGAAAAATAGGAACAGTAACAATGTTTGCTTGTTGGCAGCCATAGTCACAAAAATTCCACTCAGGACGATTATTAGAAATAATGGCAACTTTGTCTTTATCTGTTAATCCAAGAGCTAATAGCCCATAACTAGTATTATTAACTGTGTCAATAAAATCTTGGCTGCTATATTTTTTCCATTGTTTATTTTCTTTACCACATAAAACATCATCTTTTTTGTATTGTGTTTTATATAATTCTAAAATATCAAATACTCGCGTTATCTCCATTTTATTTTTATTATCTGAATTTATTTACTACCAAAGATTATGAAAATAGTACAATAATACAAATCACATATTTTAAAAGAGACGAAGAATTAAAATTTTAGAATTTGTAAAATTTGAGTTAGATATAACTCATCTATTTTGTCGAATGTTTTATATGAAGAGCTATCAACATCTAAAACACCAATTATTTCTTTATTTGAATTATAAAATGGCAGTACTATCTCTGATTTAGATAAAGAGCTGCATGCAATATGTTCAGGAAAAGCATTAACATCATCCACAATAATTACTTGATTATTTTGCCAAGATGTACCGCAAACGCCTTTCCCTAAATTTATTCTTGTGCATGCTACTGGCCCTTGAAAAGGCCCTAATACTAATTGATTATTTTTTACTAAATAAAATCCAACCCAAAAAAAGTTTAATCCAAATTTTAAAGCAGCGCAAATATTTGCCATATTAGCTGTTATATCAATTTCTCCTTCAATTAAGGCTTTTATTTGAGGAATAATAGATTGATATTTTTCTTCTTTCGTGCTTCCTGTAATTTGAAGATCTTCGGCCATACTATACAATTACTATTTTTTGATTAACAAAATTTGACTATTTTTATATATACAAATATAAATGTAAATAGTTTGTTTACTTTATAATATAATTCTATGATGATTCTGTTTCTTTTAAACGTTAATGTTACTTATGAATTGGGACCAACTCAGCTGATTCTTTTTTTAGCTGTTATTGCCTTTATCATATTTAAATTAAGAGACAGAAGATTAAAGAAGTCAAAAGATGAATTAGAGCAAATTGTTGAGGAAAGAACAGCAGCATTAAAACACAAAGAACAAGAAATTACAGATAGTATTCGTTATGCTTTAAGAATACAGTTGTCTATTATTCCTACACAACAAAGAGTTAAATCACTTTTACCAAAAAGCATGGTTTATTATAAGCCGAAAGATATTGTGAGTGGAGATTTTTATTGGATAGATAGTATTGGTGATGAAGTTTTATTTTCGGCAGTTGATTGCACTGGACATGGTGTGCCAGGTGCAATGATGAGTGTGATTGGATTAAAATCATTGAGTCAGGCTGTTCAGGATAAGCAATTAACAAAACCCTCAGACTTGTTACAGTTTTTAGATATTGCTGTTAATGATACATTGCGTCAATCATACGATCCTGGTGCGGTTAAAGATGGAATGGATTTAGCTTTATGTAACATCAATTATAAAACATTAACCTTACAATATGCTGGAGCTTTTAATCCATTAGTTTTGATAAGAAAAAATATTGCTAATACATATAATGTAACTAGCGTAAGAGAAACATTTTATGGAAATGATTTATTAGAAATAAAATCTGATAAATCTCCAATTGGTAGCAATCAAGATGGAATAGCTGATACCTTTACAAATCATACAATTCAACTACAAAAAGACGATTGTATTTATATTTATACAGATGGTTATGCCGACCAGTTTGGTGGACCAAAAGGCAAGAAGTTTAAATACAATAAGCTTAAGGATGTGCTTGTTGAAAATGCTCATTTATCTATGGATGAACAATATAATGCCTTAGATAAAAGTTTTAATGCTTGGAGAGGAAAGCAGGAACAGGTAGATGATGTTTTAGTAATTGGCGTGAAAATATAATATTGTTTCAAAAGTACTTTATAGCTATTGTTCCTCCCGAACCTTTATTAAGTCAAATTCAAGAACTTAAGAAAAGTATATTGGATGTTTATGGAATTAAAGGAGCTTTGCGTTCTCCAGGACATATTACTTTGCACATGCCTTTTAGTTGGAACGAAGAAAAAGAAGATAAGTTAATTACTGTTCTTCAAAATTTCTCTTTTGGTAAAGAGTTTCAAATTAAATTGTCTGGCTTTTCATGTTTTGAACCAAGAGTTGTATTTATTAATGTACAGGAAAATAATTTATTACTTCAAATGCAACAGCAATTGGTGAGACACGCTAAGCAAAATCTTCAATTATTCAATCAATCAGGTGATATGCGGGGATTTCATCCACATGTTACAGTTGCATTTAGAGATTTAAAAAAACCAGTGTTTTATAAAATGTGGGAAGAGTTTGAATACAAAAAATTTAACGCCACTTTCAATTGCAACGATATTAGTTTATTAAAACATTTGAATGATAGGTGGGAGGTATATAAAACCTTTACTATCCTAAAATAAAAATGCCTTGATAAAATTATCAAGGCATTTTTATAAGATTTAGTTTATTTTTTAATTAAAACTTCGTCAATCATACCGTAATCTTTTGCTTCTTGAGCAATCATCCAGTAATCACGATCACTATCCGCCCAAACCTTCTCATAAGTTTGTCCGCTATGTAATGCGATGATTTCGTATAATTCTTTCTTTAACTTTTGAATTTCACGAGCAGTAATTTCGATATCAGAAGCTTGTCCCTCAGCTCCACCTAATGGTTGGTGAATCATAATACGAGCATGTTTTAATGCGGTACGTTTTCCTTTAGCGCCTGCACATTGCAATACAGCACCCATACTCGCAGCCATACCTGTACAAATAGTTGCTACATCTGGTTTAATAATTTGCATCGTATCATAAATACCTAAACCTGCATAAACAGAACCTCCAGGTGAGTTTAAGTAAATTTGAATGTCTTTTTTAGAATCAACTGACTCCAAGAACAATAACTGAGCTTGAACAATATTTGCAACTTGGTCGTTAATTCCAGTTCCTAAAAAGATAATACGATCCATCATTAAACGAGAAAACACATCTAATACAGAAACGTTTAATTGTCTTTCTTCAATAATATTTGGAGTTAAGTTTCTAATTCCAGGAGTAATAGCAGATACATAACTATCGTAAGTTAAGCTGCTGATGCCAACATGTTTTGTGGCGTATTTTTTAAATTCATTTTGATCAAACATAATCTTAGGGTTTAAGTTGTTAAACAAATATACTTGTTGGATTGTGTAAAGCCAAATGAATGCCAAAAAGTTTTTAACGTCAATTCGTCAGTAAGCATCTTCATTAGATTAAAAAATGTTACATATTATATATATGTATAGTCATTTCCAAAAAATCACTTTCTTTGTATAAAAAAATTGCAAAAGTTACTTATATATATATGTCTTATCTTTTTGGCTACTCGATGTGCCCAAATTACTCCATTAAGTGGAGGCAAAAAAGACACTAATCCTCCAAAGGCATTAATATACAGTCCTGAAAACACTTCTTTAAATTTTAATGCTAAAACAATTGAGATACAATTTGACGAATATATAACGTTAAAAGATATTGCAAATCAGTTTATTATTACACCTCAAGTTAAAGAAACACCAGAAATTCAAATTCATGGTAAAAAGTTGAAAATCATTTTTAATGAACAGTTATTGCCAAATACAACTTATAAATTAGCTTTTGGTAATGCTATTTGTGATTTAAATGAATCTAATGTTTTACAAAACTTTGAATATATATTTAGTACAGGATCTGCTATTGACAGTTTAATGCTGCACGGAAAAATCCTTAATTCTCTGGATAAAAAACCAGAAGCTCAAATTTTAGTTGGTTTATATTCTCAAGAAGCTAGTGATAGTATTATTTACAAAGAAAAACCACTTTATATTACAAAGACGAATTCAGCTGGTATTTTTATTTTTAATTATTTACCAAACATGCCATTTAAGATTGTGGCAATTAAAGATCAGAATAAGAATTTATTATATGATGGTTCAGAAGAACAAATTGCCTTTACTAAAAATTTAATTCATCCTGGTGATACTTCCAATATTACTTTAAATTTATTTAAGGAGAAACCATCAAAAAGCTTTATTAAAAAAAGTCTTTCTTCGGAATATGGAAAAGTATATATTATATATAATAAATCTCAAACGGATATAAAAAATGTTAGAGCTAAAGGATTGCTTCAATATGAATTAAATCCGTTTAAAGACACATTAGCAATTTATTATAATAATAAATTTGATACACTTGAGGTATATGTTGATCATGATGCTCGAAAAATTGACACCGTTTATGTAAAGATACTAAGTGAAACAAAATATAATAAGCAATTTGCCGATAAGTTGATTAAATATGAGTTAAAGTCGAATTTGAATTCTTCATTAGCTTTTTTCAACCAACCATCTTTTGAATTAAATGTTCCAGTGGAATCAAAAAACATTTATTTAGAAAAATTTGAGTTAATTGAAAAATTAGATTCTACATCTAAGCCTATACCTTTAATAATAGCTAAGGATACAGGCTTGATTACTTCGTTTAAAATTCAAGCAGACTTTAAACAAGAAACTAATTATTTATTAATTATTAAAAAGTATGCGATTTTAGATAATTTAAATAGAACGAATGACTCTGTGGCATATAAATTTAAAACAACCATTATTGATGATTATGCTCAGTTAAAAATGAAATTAATGTTTCCAAAGAAAGAAAATTATTTGGTCAGGTTATTAAATGATAAAGAACAATTAATAAATGAAAGATCAGTAGAATTTTCTTTAACTTCTACTTCTGAAAAATTAATAGAGTATTCAAATTTAATTCCTGGAGTTTATTTTATGAGAGTAGTTGAAGATGCTAATAAAAATGGGCTTTTCGACATGGGAGAATATTTTTTAAATAAACAACCCGAAAGCATTTTTATAAATTCACTACCAATAAAATTATTAGCAGGTTGGGAAATTGAGAACGAATGGATTGTGAAATAGTAGTTCATTTTTTAAACAGTATACTTTTTCTTTTTTATCTAAAGTTCTCGCAACTGAAAAATAATTATAAGTAAAAAAATTTTTTCAAAAACAAGACCTCTACATTTGCCTTTAAAATCAGCATGTTCAGAGCTTTATAATTTTTTTAATTGTGTTTAATTTTTATATATTGTTAGTTTTAGTTGAATGATTAATAATGGTATTAACAATTTCAACATTTTTATGTTAATAAATTAACTGGTTGAAAATTAGTTAGCGTTAATAATTTTATTTACTTCGTAGTAACAAAAATCTTAAAAACAAAAAACCATGGCAACAACTAAAAAAGCAGCTCCTAAAAAAGCAGTAAAAAAAGCAGCTCCTAAAAAAGCAGCAGCTAAAAAAGCAGTTAAAAAAGCAGCTCCTAAAAAAGCAGCCAAAAAAGCAGTAAAAAAAGCAGCTCCTAAAAAAGCAGTAAAAAAAGCAGCTCCTAAAAAAGCAGCAGCTAAGAAAAAGTAATAAAAGCCCCGCATTAGCGGGGTTTTTTGTTTAATGCCACTACTAAAATAGTGGCATTATTATTTTTGTAACACACGTGTTTACATTATATTTGCTTACAAATAAAAATATATTATGAATAGTTAGGTTTATAAAAACATAATCAGATTTTTAAACTAGCTATACCATAATACAACTAATAAACAATAAACATATAATCATGAAAAAACTATTTACACTTTTATCAGTAATTACTTTGTCAATTGCAATTTCATCTTGTGGTGGTAAAGAAACTCAACAAAACATTGAAGCGCCAGCAGGAATGGTTGCTTTAGATTTAAGTAAATTCGGAAAACAGTTCTCTATTTTCGTTCCAGATACAACTATAACAAAATTAGAAGTGATAGAGCAAAGTTGGGGTGCATTAGAAATTAAAGTTGGGAAAGGCTTTCATTTATCAATTACTGAAGACCCAGGTGATATGGAATTAAGAAAAAGTGATATTAAATCGAATGATGTAAATATTTTTAAATCATATGTAATTGAAGAACCTTTAACTATTATGTGGGAAAGTGCAATTACAAAACCTGAATTTCATTTTTATACTATTAAAAAAATTGGCAATAATACTTATGTTTTTGAAGATGTAGTTCCTGCTGATGGCGAACCTTTGAGTAAAGATGCTATCCAGAAGATGTATGATTCAGCTAAAAACATTATTGAAAAACAAAAAGCAGAAGCTTAATAATTATTCCGGAAATAAAATGCCCTATCTAATAAAGATGGGGCATTTTTTTTAAAAATAATGTTACTTTAATTTAAACGAAACAGGAATATTAAATCTTACTTTAACAGGATGCCCTGCATTTTTTCCAACTTTTTTCCATCTAGGCATTTTTCCAACCACTCTTACCACTTCTTCGTCACAACCAAAACCAATACCTCTCATTACTTTCACATTTTCAACATTGCCAATTTCGGTTACTACAAAAGATACATACACAGTTCCTTCTTTTCCAATTTCTCGAGCTACTGGCGGATATACAATGTTTTGACTAATATATCTCATTAATCCAGCAACGCCTCCTTCAAACTCAGGCATCTCATCAGCTACAATCACTGGCCCGGTATCAATAGATGTTGTTGTAACAGCAACGGAATTTGTAACAGTAACAGTAGATTCATTTGTGCTGTTTGGATCAAATCCAGTTGCAGTTGGTGAGCCCACACCACTCATTGGATTGTCAATATTTACTAAATTTGTTCCTACAGCATGATCATTTATAACAGTTCCAATGGTTTCTTTAGGAGCAGCAGCGGCATTATTTTGTTGCTTGGGTTCAACTACTGGAGGTTCTACATTAACTTCAGTAGTGTAAGTTAAAGTTTCAATTTTTGGATCATCTAAAATTATCAATTCGTTATTTTTATCAGAGCTATTTATTTTATTATTTATAATCACTGAACCAAATAATAATGAAACAATAGCAGTTAAATAGATTAATGATTTTTTTAAAGAATCATTGTAACTTGATCTGATAGCGTAAGCTCCGTAGTTTTTATTTCTATTTTCAAAAATTACATCGTTGAGCTTGTTGGCATTATTTCCTAAGATATTCATAGCAATGTTTTTTAGAGCCTGCCTCTTCGGCAGACAGGGTTTATAAATTTTGTTTTCAAACTTTTCTTTAACGCGCGTAAGATGTGTTTGCTGATGTAAAATTAGATTTAGTATAAATAAAAAACCACATCCGTTTGAGATGTGGCTAGTATGAATTGGTAAGTGGTTGGTATTTACTTAAAAATGGAATTATTGTTTGGTGTATACTGCTGTGCTACTATCTCTACTATTACCAATTGTAGTAGTATAATTAAATGAAATGGATGTAGCGCTTGTAAGAGTTCCAGAGCCTTGAGTGAAACCAATTGAATTTGGCGAGCCAATCGATTGATACGGAATAGTAAGAATATTATTATTAATAGATGCCCTAGCTGATAAAGAAAGTCCAGAAAAATTATTTAGTAGAACTTCGCTAGAGTTGGTTGTAGATTTTACAATATTTACGGTGTGTGAATTTGGTCCAGTAAGAGCACTTGTTTCATTTACATTCCAATAGGCTACAAATTTATCACGAGCATCTGAAGTTGGTTCAGGAGATGATGGATCATCTGATTTGTTATCAGCACATGATGTAACAATTAATGCTAAAAACAATACTGATAAATAACTAATTTTCTTCATAACGATATTTTTATGAGATAAAACAAAAAATGTTCCGTTATTTTTCTCTTAACGTATTTTGAGAAAAATAGGCAATTTCCTTATCAAATTTCTTTTTTACAATTATTGGAGCTAAACGAGATATAATTGTAATAATAGGAGATGCCAAAAGTATAACGGTTGGCAATACTATGCCAAAAATACGAACTCTAGTTTTACGTTGTTCGCTTCCTTGAGTTCCTTTTTTTGAAATGTAATTTGCATAAATAGGGAATAAAA
Organism: Flavobacteriales bacterium; assembly: GCA_040376995.1. Classification (GTDB taxonomy): domain Bacteria; phylum Bacteroidota; class Bacteroidia; order B-17B0; family Aurantibacillaceae; genus UBA4416. Next base: position 18,884 of record JBEIPP010000005.1, on the reverse strand, counting down.
ACTTTGCTCTACCTTCCATAATAAGTAGATTTCCTCTAATATCTAAAGCTCCTTGTTGATTTAATTGAGCTTGAATATCTTGAAGTTGAGCAGTTTCTAAATTATCCAAAATTATTTTCCCAAAAACGGAAGCATGCTTCAAATCTTTATCGGCAACACCATATTTTGGAAATATGCCCATAAATTTTTCTTTAGTACCTTTTAAAACAAATGCTAATACTGTAACTAGACTTATTAAATTAGAAGACCTATCTACAAATGTTATATTTCCAACTAAGTTGGCATTTAAATCTAACAAGCGTTTTTTCATTTTTTCCTGTGCGCCCAACCACATATTACGACAGTTAATAATTGTTACTACTGGCTTATTAGCTAATAGTTTTTTGGCTTCAGGGGTTTGCAAAAAACTACTAATAGGAACACATACACTTAAAAACCAAGGTTGATATGCTATAAAAATTAAATCGTAATTAATTGTGGTGTCAATATCTAGAGGTTCTAGTTCGCAAGGTATTCCGTGAACAGTTTCAGGAAATGCATCAAAAAATTCAGTATACTTCCAGGGATAAGGAAATTTGTTTTTTGGTTGTATTAATAAATAATCTAATTGATAGTTTTTATTTTCCGAAAACGGTTTTAAAACAGCCTCTAAAGCTTGTTTGGCCTGTCCGGTTTGTGTATAATACACAACTAATATTTTTTTCATAATTTTTGTTACTCAAATATAAGGCTAATCAGTTAATCAATTCTTTTTTATCACATTTTATTTATTGTACTTTTGTATAATGATAGCGATTAACCATACCTTAATTTCAGAAGACATCTTTGATAAAAAATTTGTTTGCGATTTAAATGCATGCAAAGGAGAGTGTTGTGTGTCTGGTGATAGTGGTGCACCTTTAGATAAAAAAGAATTAAAGATTTTAGATAAAGTTTATCCAACAGTTAAACCTTATATGAATGAAAAGGGAATAGCTGCAGTTGAAAAAAATGGAACTTACAAATTAGATAGTGATGGTGATTATACAACAACATTAGTAAGTGAAGGCGAAGAATGTGCTTTTGTATTTTTTGATGAGAAAAATATTGCTAAGTGTGCTATTGAACAAGCGTATTTAGATGGAAAGATTGACCCGATAGCTATCGGGTGGAAGAAACCAATTTCTTGCCACTTATATCCAATTAGAATTAAAGAGTATAAGGAGTATGATGCGGTAAATTATCATTCGTGGCATATTTGCAAACCCGCGTGCGAATGTGGTCAGCAATTAAATGTACCTGTATATAAATTTTTAAAAGAGCCTTTGATTAGAAAATATGGTGATGCATGGTATGAAGAGTTAGATGCAGTTTATCAAGCGTATAGTATTAAAAAGAAGAAATAAAAAAATCCCCACCAATTTGGTGGGGATTTTTAATTTTATTTATATTGGTTATTCAACCGTTACACTCTTCGCTAAGTTTCTTGGCTGATCAACATTACAACCACGCATTACTGCAATATGGTATGACAATAATTGCCAAGGAATAACTGATACTAATGGTACTAACGATTCATCTGTTTCAGGAATTTCAATCACATGCTCTGCCATTTTCTTCACATCAACATCTCCTTCAGTTACAATAGCAATAATACGTCCTTTACGAGCTTTTACCTCTTGAATGTTACTTACTACTTTTTCGTAGTTAGGTCCTTTAGTTGCAATTACAAACACTGGCATTGCTTCATCAATTAATGCAATTGGCCCATGTTTCATTTCCGCCGCAGGATAACCTTCAGCATGTATGTAAGAAATTTCTTTTAATTTTAAAGCGCCTTCTAATGCTACAGGGAAAGAGTATCCTCTTCCTAAGTAAAGTGCATTTGCGGCATCTTTGTATTCGGCAGCAATTAATTTAATAGAATCGTTCAGTTTTAATACTTCTTCCACTTTAGCTGGAATAGATTCCATCTCATATAATAACTGACGGTAATGACTTTCTGCAATTGCTCCTTTTACTTTAGCAACATGTAATGCCATTAAAGTTAACACAGTTACTTGTGCTGTAAATGCTTTGGTTGAAGCAACTCCAATTTCTGGTCCTGCATGTGTGTATGAGCCTGCATGAGTTGCACGTGCAATAGAAGAACCAACTACATTACATACTCCAAAAATTGTAGCACCTTTTGCTTTGGCTAATTCAATAGCCGCTAATGTATCTGCTGTTTCTCCACTTTGTGAAATAGCAATGACTATATCGTCAGGATAAATAATTGGATTTCGGTATCTAAATTCTGATGCATATTCTACTTCAACTGGGATACGAGCATATTCTTCAAATAAATATTCGGCAACCATGCCAGCGTGCCATGAAGTACCACAAGCAATCACTAAAATACGTTTGGCATTTTTAAATTTACCTTCGTGCTCTTCAATACCACCCATTTTTAAATGACCAGTCTCAGAATTTAAACGCCCACGCATACTATCAAAAATAGAACGTGGTTGTTCGTAAATTTCTTTTAACATAAAATGCTCGTAGCCGCCTTTTTCTATAGCTTCTAGTTCCATTTCTAGTTCTTGAACATAAGGAGTAATTTCTTTATCGCGAATGGTTCTAATTTTTAATTCATTACCTCTACAAATAATAGCTACGTGTTCATCTTCAATATATACTACATTTTTTGTATATTCTACAATTGGTGAAGCATCTGATGCAATAAAATATTCATCTCTACCAACACCAATTACCATTGGACTTCCTTTTTTAGCAGCGATTAAAGTATCTGGATCATTTTTATCTAAAATAACAATTGCATATGCACCATTTACTTGTTTTAAGGCTGCCATTACAGCATGACCTAATTTCATTTCAGGTTCATGCTGACGGATATCTTCGATTAAGTGAATTAAAACTTCTGTATCTGTTTGAGATAAGAAGGTATGCCCACGTTTTTGTAAACCTTCCTTTATAGAGGCATAATTCTCAATAATACCATTATGAATCATTACCAACTCTTGAGATTGAGAATAATGAGGATGAGAGTTAATGTCATTTGGTTCACCGTGAGTTGCCCAACGCGTATGCCCAATACCAATATTTCCAGATTTATCTTTATCCTTACAAGAATCTAACAAATCAGATACTTTTCCTTTTTTCTTATATACATTCAGGCTTCCTTCTGGCGAAATCATTGCTACACCAGCACTATCGTAACCACGATATTCTAAACGTTGTAAACCTTTAATTAAAATAGGAAACGCATCGCGATTTCCAATATATCCTACAATTCCACACATAATATTTCTTTAAAAAGACAAGGCTAATATAACACTTTTTTTTTGCAAAAATATTGCTACATAATCACAATTAAACCTAAGTTTATTTTCTTGAAATGATATCTTTTAATGCCTTTTCGAGAGAAGGGAATTGAAATTTAAACCCATTGTTGATAAGCTTTTGAGAGCTAATTCGTGAGCCTTTTAACAATACATTTGACATTTCTCCAAATGCTAATTTTAGCATAAATGAAGGAACACTGGGCAATAAAAAAGGTTTTGAAAGACTTTTTGCGAGCTGTTTCGAAAAAGTATGATTAGTTGTTTCTTCCGCAGAAACTGCATTATAAATTCCGCTATAATTCGAATTAAAAAGTGCTTCATTAAAAACAGACACTAAATCACTTATGTGAATCCAAGGCATATATTGTTTTCCAGAACCAACCGCCGAGCCTAACCCTAATTTAAATAAGGGCAATAATCTTTTTAGCGCTCCGCCTTCTTTACTTAAAACAACCCCAATTCTGATAATGCAGCTTTTGTTTGAAAGAGCCTGAATTTGCTGATATGCATTTTCCCATTGAATGCAAGTTTGAGAAAGAAAATCATCTTTGCCTTTATCAGTTTCGGTAAATACTTTTTCAGACGTTATCATACCATAAATACCGATGGCACTTGCACCAACAAAGGAGTGTAATTGGATATTTTTCTTTTTTATAACATCAGTTATTAATTTCATGCTATTTACTCTCGAATCAATAATAGCTTGTTTTCGTTTATCTGTCCAGCGTTTATCTGCTATACCACTTCCTGCTAAATGAACAATATGTTCAACGCCATCAAATGCTTTTTCATCAATTTCATTTTTCTCAACATTCCAATAAAATGATTTAATAGATGAAGATGATTTTGGATTTCTCGACAGGATGCGAACCTCGTGACCTTCTGAAATTAAGCATTTAGTTAAAAATTTACCCACTAAACCTGTTCCTCCTGATATTAATATAACTGCCATGATGTATAAATTACAATTTAGCTGTAACTTTGTTTAAAGTTAAGATAAAAAATGAATCCAATTTTTGATATACATATTTTTGTTTGCAACAATCAGCGTTCAGGAACAGAGCGTTTAAGTTGTGGCGAAACTCACGGATTAGAGCTAGTAGCTGAATTTAAAAAGCAAATTAATGATTTAAAGGTAGGATTGAAAATACGCGCTAATAAAAGTGGTTGTTTGGGAATTTGTGATTTTGGACCAACCGTAGCTATTTATCCTGAAGGCGTTTTTTACGTTGGTGTTAAAAAAGAAGATGTTACTGAAATTGTGCAATCACATATCATCAATAAAAAGCCAGTTGAACGCTTGTTATTAAAAGAATGGAAATAGAGCGCATACAAGATTTACAAAAACCTGATTTATTTGAGAAGTTTAAAACTCAATTATATCGTGATTTTGAATTATGTGGATTTACAGATGAAGCACCTCAGTTAAATTCAAATAATTTGGAGCATGTGTTTCAAGAAGTGTTGAAAGCTGTTATGGTTATTGAGAAAAAGGATTCATCATCAATTCAAAATTTATTATACAGAATTGATGTGACCGAACTTCAAATAAAAAAGGAAGCAGCAAATTATCCCAAAAAAAACTTCCAGCAAATTTTATCAGAATTAATTGTAAAACGCATTTTGCAAAAAGTAATTTTAAAACAACAGTACTCTAAATATTATGAACATCGAAATTAGAAAAGGAACTCAAGTTGATATTCCCTTTGCTTTAAACTTAGTAAAAGAATTAGCAACATACGAAAAGGCACCAGATGAAGTAGAAGTAACTATAGCAGAAATGACGGAGTGGGGTTTTGGTGCTGATAAACAATTTGATTTTTACGTCGTATTATTAGATGGTGTTATTGTGGGATTAGCACTTTATTATTTTAAATACAGCACTTGGAAAGGTAAATGTTTATTTTTAGAAGATATTATTGTGACTGAATCAGAAAGAGGAAAGGGTCTAGGTAAATTGTTATTTGATAAAGTAGTTGAAGTGAGTAAAGAAATGAAAGTACGCCGTATGGAATGGCAAGTACTAGATTGGAATACTCCTGCCATTGAGTTTTACAAAAAGTATGAGGGCACTTTAGATGGAGAATGGGTGAACTGTAAATTAACTAATCATCAATTGGAGAAGATGTAAATTAAAAGAGGCTGTCTCAAAAGGGTAGACTCTTCGCATTTTTGTCACATCGAGCGCAATGTCATTAAGTTACTTCCTATCAACCAATTTTTTAAAGTTAAAAAAAATTCTATCCATAACGGATATGTTTTTAGTAATAATATCTGCTTTGCCTTTCATTTGCTCTTTATAGGAAAGTGTTTTATTATACGAAGTTACTAAGCCATTTTTTAAATCAACATCAATGGCGTAAGTATCTTTATTTGGAACAGTTGAAATATTAGTAACAACCCCTCGTAACATACCATTTTCGTTATAAGGATAGTTATCTAATTTAATATTAACCTTTTGCCCTATGGATAATTTACCAGTATTTAATATTGGCAAAATACATTTACCAATAAATTGTTGTTTTTGTGTTGGTACAACAGAAAACAATTCATCTCCTGATTTTATATTTTGATTGACTGACCACACATTAAAAAATGAAATTTTGCCGTCAATAGGACTTTCAATTAAATACAATTGTTTCCATTTACTGATTTCAGAAATCAGCGATTTAAGGTTTTGTTGAAATTCATTTTTTAGTTTTGCTTGCTCCTGATAATCTTGTATTTGTAATTGGAGTATGTTTTTTTCGATTGAGTTAATTTGGATATAAGCGTTTGATGTGGTTATTTTAATAGATTCATAACTACTCAATGCTCCTAGATATTCTCTTTTTTTTGCATCAAATTCGCGAGCCGAAATAACTTTACTTTCAAATAAGGTTTTATCTCTATTGTAATCAATTTCCACTAAGGCAAGTTGTTGCTTATTTATAGACTCTTGCTGCTTATATTTAGTTAAAAGGTCGCTATAACTTATTAAATCTTTTTTTAAGAGTGTAATTTGTCTGTTATATGGATTTACTGCTTTGTAAAGATTTAAATCTTTTATAGATTTTAATACCATTAAATAATTTGGCGTCAATTCACCAACTTTTAAGCTGTCTTTTATAGTTATTTGAGGGATTGTATCACTTAATTTTAATTGATTAATTAATATATTTCCATTTTTAAACAAATACAATATATCTTCATAGTTCGCTGTATTTTCAATAACAGCTATGGTCTGATTTTCTTCTACTAATTCGTTGTTTTTAACTAACAAATAAGTCAATTTTCCATTATTTTTTGAAACTAATGTTACTGGCGGATTTAAAGTAGTTAAGGTAATATCAGCCGTTAAAATATCTGGATAACGTATAAAATAGCTTAATGCAACGCCTATTATAATTAAAATAAAAATAACCGAAATACCCCAACGGAATATCCATTTGGGTGTAGAAGTTAAAATTTCATTTACTTCTTCGGTTCGTAATATAATTTCTTTTTCTTCTTCCACTTAGTTACCTAGCTCTAATTGATTTTTTACTAACTCAAAATACGCTCCTCTTAAAGCCGTTAATTCATTATGATTTCCTTTTTCAATAATGTTCCCTTTTTCGAGCACAATAATTTGGTCGGCATTTTTAACGGTACTAAGACGATGTGCTATTACAACTACTGTTTTGTTTTTAAAAAAGGCATTCAAATTATTCATAATTACTTTTTCATTGTTTGAATCTAAAGCGCTTGTAGCTTCATCAAAAAATAAATAATCAGGATTTTTATAAACTGCTCTAGCAATTAATAATCGTTGTTTTTGCCCAGTACTGATACCAACACCCTCCATTCCTATTTTAGTATTATAACCAAGTGGTAAATTATCAATAAACTCTTTTATGTTTGCAACAAATACAGCATGTTTTAATCTCTCTTTATCTACAACATCTTCGCCAACTGCAATATTATTAGCAATGGTATCATTAAAAATATATCCCTCCTGCATTACAACTCCGCATTTATCTCTCCATGCTTTTGATGATATGACATTTAAATTAGTTGAATCTATATTAATACTACCTTCTGTGGGTTCATAAAATTTAAGCAGTAGTTTCATCAATGTTGTTTTACCACTGCCACTGCTACCAACAATGGCGGTAATTTTATTTGAAGGGATAATAACTGATAAATCTTTTAAAACAGTTTCATTACCAACACCATCATATTTAAACGAAACATTTTTAAAATCAAATGAAGCGTTAGTGTCAATATCGTTATTTAATTCGTCATTAAACTGTTCTTCATCTTCTTTATTATGAATTTCGCCTAATCGCTCTAAACTTAATTTGGCATCTTGCCAATGTTGAACAAAATTAACCATTTCCATTACAGGAGCATTTAATTGCCCTGTAATGTAACTAATTGATAACATCATCCCTAATGTAACTTCACCATCTAAAACTAGTTTTGCCGCTAAAAAAGTAATAATGATGTTTTTTAATTCGTTAATTAGTGAAGATCCAGAATTTTGTGCAGTAGTAAGTGATAAACTTTTTAAATTAATTTTAAATAATTTTACTTGCAATATTTCCCATTGCCAGCGTTTTTGGCGCTCGGCATTATGCAATTTAATTTCCTGCATGCCATTAATCAATTCCATTACTTTGCTTTGATTTTGACTACCCTGACTGAAACGCTTGAAATCTAAATCAGCACGTTTTTTTAAAAAGAAGGTTATCCATAAAAAATAGAATAGCGATCCTATAATAAAAACAATAAATATTTTTAAACTGTAAAAAGCTAATACGCACGAAAATATAACAAAGTTAAAGGCAGAAAATAATGTATTGAGTGACGAGCCTGTTAAAAACTGTTCAATTCTATGATTGTCGCTAATGCGTTGCATAATATCTCCCGTCATTTTTGTATCAAAATAACTAATAGGTAATTTCATTAGCTTAACAAAAAAATCACTAACCAAACTGATATTAATGCGACTACTAATATGCATCAATATATAATTGCGAATAATTTCGATAGTTGTTCTGCCAAAAAATACCATTAATTGTGCAAACAGAATAAGGTAAATGAAATTTACATCTTTGTTTTGTACGCCAATATCTATAATACTTTGAGTTAAAAAAGGAAATATTAATTGTAACAAACTCCCTGCTAATAATCCAATTGCCAGTTGTAAAATAGCTTTATAGTGCGACTTTAAATAATTAAATAAAAACGAAAAATTTTGTTTATTATCTTTTGATTTTTCCTCTAATTTATCTGTGTAAAAATCAGGCGTGGGTTCTAATAGTAATAAAATACCTTCGTCTTTACCATCGCTTACCCAGCTTTTAAAAAAATCTTCTTTAGTGTAAACTAATAAACCATGTGCAGGGTCAGCAACATATATCTTATTCTTTTTTATTTTATAGATAACAACAAAATGATTTTGATTCCAGTGTGCTATGCATGGTAAAGGAGCATCTTCAACCAATTTATTAAATGGCACTTTTACACCTAATGTACGAAATCCAATTTTTTCAGCAGCTATATTTAATCCTTCCAAATTAGTTCCTTCACGTGTTGTGCCACTCACTTGAACTAACTCTTTAGTTTTATAATTTTTTCCGTAATGTTTAGCAATCATGCGTAAGCAAGTTGCTCCGCATGCCATTTCATCTGGCTGTTGGTAATGTGTGAATTTATTAATCATTTCCCAACAATTTTTTATTTATAGCATTTAATTTTTTACGATTTATTTTAAAACCATCTTGGTTTGATGTAATACCACATTCTGTTAAAGTTTTATATCCTTCTTCGCCTTGCCATTTGGTAATATATGGGTTATAATTACATTCCGTTTCCATAAACCATTCTTTATTATTTCGCTGTACTGGTAGCCTGTTATCTACACACATGTGCCTAAATTCACATTGCTTACATACATCTATTAAATCTTTGTTTATAAACCAATATTTTTGAAATTCAATAGAATTTATAATTTTTAAAATATTATCGGTTTGATTTAAATCATTTATATTACCAAATATCTTAGGAGCTTCTGTCGAATTTTTAATTTCACCTTTAGTTCCTATAAATAATTTACGGTTATAATAGGTGTTATGTTTTTGAGATTCGGTATAAAGTTTTAAGTTTATTGTTAAATTATCTCTGTTAATAAAGTTTTCTAAATGATTATAAGTTACTACAACTCCTCCAATTATTTCTGTACAGTTTTTATTGACAAATAGTAAATGTACGTGTGATAATTTACTAAAGGCTTTTATAATACTTTTTAAATTAATATTGCTTATTTTAAACGTAATGAAAAATTGTAATGTGTTATGTTTTATTTTTTTTATTATCGAATTTATCTCATTTATAGTTTTTTCATTATATTCATTTATATAAATACCCAAGCAATCAGTTTCAAAATCAGGTAACGCATTATAATTTAAGTTTATATTTAGGTTTAAAACAATATTCGATATTTTATAAGGCATTACCCACTCTTTATTTAAGGGAGGAAAATTAAATTTAGTTGGAGAATAAAATCCTTTATTTTGAAGGATTAAGTTATTACAAAAACCATCTATTTCTGCATCAAATTCATTATTAAATTTTTTCTTAACAAATTTGATGTCGCTTTTGCTTAGAGAACTCAAAACATCATTTAATACGTTGGGTATAAAAAAATAGGTTTTTTCATTAAAGTCAATAATTACTGTACGCAAATATCCTTTTACTGGAATACAATCGGAGAATAAATGAAAGTAATTATTTATGGTTTTTGCCAATTTAAATGTTTTTGTAAAATTGTTTATTAAGTGATTTAATATTTTTTGTAGTTGTTTTTTTAATTTTATTTGTTTTTATAGTTAAAGTGTGAATCAAAACTGGTAATTTTTTCAATTCCTCTTTACTTAACATTTCATTAATTAATTTATTAACCATTCTGCAATTTTTTTATTTAAATTATAATTACATGCATTTGAAATACCTTCGTATATGCCACATGGGTTTATTTCTAAAAAGTAATACTTTCCACTTTTACATTTTATCATATCAATAGAACCAGTATTTAATTCCATAACCTGCATTAATTTGGTTAATTGTTTTTCAATATTTTTTGGTAATTGATAGGTAATTGAACGTATTTTATGTGTGCCTTTATCACGGTAATCTATATTATCGTCATTATTATTTGTAAATATAGCCGACGAATAAAATGCACCATCTAAATAAAAAACACGGATTTCATATTCTTTAATAATACATTCTTGAAAAAGGCTAGGAAAAAAAGTCTCCGTTACTTTATCAATCACTTTATCTGTAACAATTTTTGTATACATAACGCCTGTATTATTTTCATCAAATTTAATTACATCTGCATTATATATTGGTTTTGTAATAATTGTAGTGTGTTTATTTTTAAACTCAATTAACTCTGCTTTTTTAGAGGTTAATAAAAAACTTGGGATATTAATCCCTATTTCTTTGGCTTTTAACAACACTTCAATTTTGTTTAAATCCATATGTTCAAAACCATTGCCTAAGCTTTTTATATTTTTTAAATATTTCTCAACTGAAAAATAAAAATACTTTGACTCAGATACTAAAAATCTGAATGATGTATTTAAAAGTTCTGCGCTTTTTACATTAACCTGTTGAGGGTTTATTATTAACTTTCTGTACCAAATTGAAGATATGTTTTTTTTGAAATAGCTTTGATCTAAAATTATATCATATAACTCAAAATCAGTTATTGTATTTATAAGTATATATTTTTGATTATAAAAATTTAACCATTTTATAACTTCATGTGTAGAGGCATCATTTAATGTACTAAAAATCAGTACTGATTTTTTTCCAGATATTCCTTTATATTTTTGATTTATCAAATTTATATTAAAAAAATTATTAATTTGACTTTTTTAAATTTTCATTACAAAATTTAGTAAATTCCTCGATATTATATACATCTATAAGTACGCCTGACCTATCAAACAAAACGCCATGTGGATACCCATTTAAAAGTAACTCAAAATTAATTTGCTTGTTAGACCAACCAAACGAATGTTGCACGTTGTGTGTTTTAATTATGCCTAAAAGTTCTTCTTTATTACTGTCTTTATCTAGTAAACTAATAATAATTAAATCTTTATTATACATTTTAATTAGGCTATCTAATTTTGGTAAATTACGAATGCAAGGTGGGCAATACGATGTTGCAATATCTATAAAAACATATTTATTTGCTGTAAACAAATCGCCTATTTTTAAATTAACTGCATTTATACTATCATACATAAGTTGCATAGGTGCCTTATTAAATACGCTTATTACTTTATTGTATTTACTAGACTTAATTTGATCAGTTTTTTCTAAAATAATTGCATCTGTCTTATTTTGCAGCAAACTAACTTTATAAATGTGTAACGAATCAATTACTAAGTAATTATTTGTAGATAAATAGTTACACATTTTATTTGAGCTATTTGTAAAAAAATATTTTGAATTATATCTATCGCAAAAAAAATAATCATTGTTTGATTCTATTTTCCCATCAAAATTTTCGTCTTTCAACCCAATACTAACAAATTTATTTTTTTCATATTCATATGAATTATATTTTAATTGATTTTTATAGTACATTATAAATATCCTATTAATAGTGTCTGTTGTTGCATTTTCTTTTTCATCATGAAAATTCATGCTAATATCAATTGAATTAAATTCATCTGTAATTAATTTAATGTTTATATCATTAAATTCTTTTGAATAATCACTTTTTAAAATTTGTATAGCATCTTTAAAATCATTGTTTTTAAAAGATTCATATACTAAAAATTCATCACTATTTTCTACTATTAATATGTATTTTGGCTTAAATTCAACTTGTGTTTTTAAACTAATGTTATTAATTTCTGTTATTGTAGCGTGCTTAAATTTTGTTTTATCTAAACTTTTAAGAGATTTTATTTTCGACATTGCAATAGGTTCATATTTTAGCTTAAAATATTTTGACCCAAGTATTTTAGTAATATAACCTTGACCTATTTGATTTAATACAAGTGTGTCTTGTGAAACTAAATTATATATAAACAAAATTTTAAATATAATAATGCTTAAACAAATACGGTTTTTTTTAATTTTTTTAATCATTAAATATGTATATTATCTTGTAAAATTTCAATCAATGTTTAATGTAATATAATACTAAATTTTGAAGCTTTAATAAAAATTAAGAGGGTACTATTGTACCCTCTCGATTTTTAAAACAAACCTTGTCTAATTTTAGCATCTATAGTAGTAATTTTCATTCTAGGTTCTGCAACCGCATTCCCCCAACTTTCACCAACCGAAAGACCGCTATCGGGGTCACCACAAGATTCTGTATTTGTTTTACTATCGTAAATATCACATATTGTATTTCCATCTTTATCTTTTCCAACCCAAGTGCATGTTTTTTTTCCTCCTAATACATTTTTAGTGTTTTCAATTTCAAATGCTTTAAAAGCATTTAATACTTTTTGTTTTTTCATTTCTCTTTTTGTTATAAAATTATATTAAAATCACCCTTCACGTGGTTTGTTCGGTTTAAGGTTTGCTCCTATCACTTACACGTGCACTTGTAAATAACAGACGCAAGTTGCAATCAACAAAATGTAAAATCAAATTTTCAATTAACTATTTTTACCGTAAAAATCGGTAAAATATAAAATAGGCATAGATTAACTGTCAAAAAAATAGGTTAAATTTGGTCTAAACATCAACTATATCAAATAAAGAACATTTACCGTAATTAAGCGTAAAATTCATGAAAGTTACTTCTTTAGATAAACATTGTGCGGCTGAACTAAAAGCATTGCGCAAAAGTCATAAGATTAAACAAACTGCTATAGCTGATTATTTAGGTTTGCCTAGTCAACAATTTTATAGTGATTTAGAAAATGGCAAAAAACATTTCACAAACGATGTTATTTTAAAAATATGTACCCTGTTTCACATTTCTTTCTTGCAATTTGTAAATGATAAAACCACTTCCTCTAATCTTAGTATTATTATGAGTGACGAGGATTACAAATTAATGCAGAGTGCTACAGATAGTGAAATAAAAACGTTGATTTACAAAAAATTATTTCTCGAAACAAAAATTGAAAACATTGAAAATAGATTAAAAGCATTACAAAATAATTCAAATAAAGGAGGAGTTACCTCACCAAAACATAAGATACATGTTATTATCTGAATTTGGTTATTACCTTTTTTTGAGTAATTCAATTTCTTCTTGAGTTTTCACCCACTCCTTATATAAGGAGCTTTTTATTTTATTTAAAGTGTAAACTTCATAAGAACTATCAATTATTTTTTTTAATTCATCTGGATTATAAGGCTTTAAAACAAACCTCAGCAATAATCCTTTTTGAAAAGCATCAATAACAGTTACACTATCAGCATATGCCGATAATAATACGCGAGCTTGATCAGGATATTTGACAACAGCACTTTCAAGTAATTCCGTGCCATGTGTTTCAGGCATTTTTTGATCTGTAATTAATACATGAATTTCATTAGCTGCCAAAACTAGTTCCGCTTCTTTAGCTGAAATGGCAGTAAATATATTATAATGCCTTCTAAAATTGGCTTTAAAACCTACTAAATTATTGACTTCATCATCTACGTAGAGAACATTTATATTTTGTGTTTGCATAAAAAACTAATAACGATGTATATTTAAAAATAGTACAAATAAATAACAAAAATTACCAACCTGCAATTTCCCAAGTTCCTTGAGAGCGCATCACTTGTTCAATAATATCACGTGCACATCCTTCGCCGCCGTTTCTATTTGAAATATAAATACAAATGTCCTTTATTTCGTATGCAGAATTTTGAGGACAAGTTGCAATACCAACTCGCTTCATTACTTCATAATCAGGCAAATCATCTCCCATGTATAAAATTTCTTCTTCTTTTAAATCGTGTTCATTGATATAATCTTTATAGCATTGCAACTTATCATGTTGTGCCAAAAATATATCTTCAATTCCCAAACTCTCTAATGCTTTCTTAACGGTTTTACTATTACCTCCAGTGATTATGCCTATTCTATATCCTTTTTTAACTGCCAATTGCAGAGCATATCCATCTTTCGAATTCATGTTACGCACAAATTCTCCGCTTTCCATTAAAAAAACTTGTCCGTTAGTTAATACACCATCTACATCAAATAATAAAGTTTTAATGCCCGTTAGTTTTTGCTTAAAATTTTCCATGAACTATTTTGAATGTTGTTGAGTCACAATTAAATCAGAAAGTATTTTATATACATGAGTTAATTGCTTATTGTTTTTAATTAAATTGAGATGTTTTTTCATCACTAACTTCTCATCACGCATGGCTGGTCCTGTTTGAGCCTTGACAGGATGAATATTTTGCAATTTTTGAAATGAGTGTTGCATGATTGGCAACAACAAATCTGTATCTTTTTTACTTAAATTATTCTCTATAATTTCATAAGCCGATACATACATAGCGTTTGTGAAATTACAAGCAAACACAGCGGCTAAATGTATTTGTAATCGAGTTTTTGAATCAACTATTTTTGTTTTTTTTGAAACTAAAGAAGCTAACTGCTTTAACTTATTTTCAACAGATTTAGAATTTCCTTCGATAAGTAATGGCGTTGATTTCCAATCAATGTTAGCGCCTTTATAAAAAGTTTGTAAAGGATAATACACTCCTGAGTTTTGAGATACATTTTTTAAAATAGAAACATCTATGCTGCCGGAAGTATGAACAACTAATCCCTTTAACTTTAATGGAATTAGATGTTTTACAACCTCAACAATAGCATCATCTTTCACAGCAATGATATAAATATCAGCTTGAGTATTAATACTAGAATAATTACTTACTAAATCACATTGAACCTGTTTTGAAAATAGTATTGCTTCTTTTGAATTCCGATGATTAAAAACTTGGATTAAATTTATCTTTTTATTAAACGTAAAAGATTGAGCAATATGATGTGCAACATTACCTGTTCCAATAATTACTATGTTTGTTTTTTGAATCAAAATGATTTCTTTAAATTAACCAGAACCAAAATTAATTAAAACAATTTGTAATATAACATTGAGTTACTGACATTAAAAATAATTTAAAAAGTTGTATTTTTGTCACTGCAAAGTTTATAACACATTAGCAAAATTAACATGAACAAACCTTATTCTATTGATTGTGATACCTATAAAGGCATTATTAAAATAGTATATCAGGACGACCATGAATTTAATATTTTGAATGCAAAAGAATTGCTAAAAGATATTGAACAAATAACAAAAGGCAATACTTATCCAATCTTAAAAATTCCAGGAAAATATTCGAGCATTGATAACGAAGCACGGAAATTTATTTCGAGTCTAGAAGGCATGCAATATTCAACAGCTGAGGCATTTGTAACTACATTTTTACCACACAAGATCATTGGTAATTTTTACATGAAAATAAATAAACCTGTAAAACCAACAGCATTTTTTGAGACTGAAAAACAAGCAGTTGAATGGCTTAAGCAATTTGTAACAAAAGATTAATTTTAAAAATTAACTTGCTCTTTTATTTACGCGTCTTCTTTCAACAATGGCAACCACAGTTCCTATAATCATTACTAAACAACCAAGCCATAATACATTAATAAAAGGAAACATATAGGCTTCTAACACAACAAATTCTTTTGTATTATTTACTTTTTCACTCATTTGAATTTCGATACTTCCTTCGTTTGGATTAATTTTCCAGAAAATAAATTTTAAGCCTAATTCATTTAATTCAAACTCATCAGGTAACACCATATTGTTTTTTAAAATGTATTTTGGAGTTGCTCGATACACATTGCCATTAATATCTGTTGCTTTTAAAACCGCTGTAACAACTAACAAACTATCGTTTTGAGAATATTGTTCTTCGGTTAAATTAGTGGTAATACTATCAATTAAAATAATGGCATTGTCAGCAAAAATAGTGTCGCGCATGTGACCTATAAAATTTGTCGGCTCTTTGTATGCATCAGCTTTTACTTCTTTGTTATCTGATAAATCAGCATAAGTAATGTGAGTGTAAATATCGCTGCCGATAAAATGTTTAGTATCTGGATTAGATGCTTGTCCCATTCGAGGATTATCTTGCACCATTGGACTTAAATCAAAAGCCTTCACTAATTTGCCATCTTTATCTTTTTTGAAATAATCCATATGAAAAAACACATCAATGCCTTTGCGTTCTTTACCCGTGTAAGTCACTAAATAATTACCCATGGGCAATGTATCGCCTTTAGTTAAAACCAAACTTTTTTTAGCACTAAAATTCTCGCCTAAACTTGCCACATTTTTTTGTGAAGTGTTTTGTGAGATAGTTTGTTTTTTAGAGGTAGAGATTAATGCTCCTAATAAGATTAATGCAAAACCAATATGCGCTATGGACGCGCCTGCATGACGTATTTTACCTTTTAAAATTCGCATCCAATAATCTAAATTACAAAACACAGCAAATAGAGCTGAAATAAATAATAAGGCATACGAAATTAAATTCCATTTTTCTGTAGTATTTGAACTAGAATAATCTTTTAAAAAGTATAAAGGAATAACAGCCGATGCACCGAATACAACTGCTAAAATTCCTGAAAGTGAAATATGTTTTAAAAACTGTTTTGGATCTGTTTTTTTGTATTTAAAATATTGAGTTACTGCCACTAATAATAATGCGATAATAGCAAATGGCGTTTGCCACATATTATAGTCGGCCACTTTAATTCCAGCTTTCTCGCTTTCATATAACCATCCTTGAAATAATTTATTCATCACTGGTATAGACGTGAAATACGTAATAACCAAGGCAGATAATAAAAACACTAAAGAACCTACAAACATCCAAAACTCACGAGAATATAAACTTTCTTCCTCCTCTTCTTTTGGAAAAAATTTCATGTAAGAATAAATCGTCACAATAACACTAATAAGCATCCAACCTAATAATAAAGCTACTTTGTGTCCGAAAGTAATTCCAACAAACAACATCAATACTGATAACATGATATAAGATACTCTGATGAGTTTATCATGTATAAGTAATACAACGCAAATAAAAATAAAAGTAAGCACGTAAATAACTAACTGCCCTTGCATTCCTAAATCAGTAAACGCATGAACTGAGTTTTTGCCTAATATTCCACTACGAGTTAAGAATGTTGAGTATAACACTAATAAGAATGAAGCAATTGCTAACAAGTGAGTCATGAATAATGAACCCCCTTTATTTTTATTGATAATCATCACGTGACCAGCACCTACCATTACCAACCAAGGAACTAAGGATGAATTTTCTACTGGATCCCAAGCCCAAAAACCTCCAAAACTTAAAGCTTCATAAGCCCAAGCACCGCCCATTAAAATACCAGTACCTAAAATCATGATACTAAAGAACGTCCATGTTAATGCAGGTTTTTGCCAAGTTGTAAAGTCACGCTTCCATAAACCTGCAATAGCATAAACAAATGGAATTAAGGTTGAAGAAAATCCTAAAAACAAAGTTGGTGGGTGAATTGTCATCCAGTAATTCATCAACAATGGATTTAATCCTCTACCATCTAATTTTGCTAAATAATTTTCCATTTGCACAAATGGCATATCGGCAAACTGAGGATTTTCTCTCAATAAGATAAATGGATTAGACCCTAATTTATACTCTCCAAAATAAACGCCTAATAACATACTTGCTAAAAACACTTGCACTAAAGCAAATATGGCCATTGTTGGCGCTTCCCATTTAGCATCAATTGTTTTACGAAGAATGTTACCTAATACGACATTCCAAAACGACCATAATAAAAAACTACCTTCTTGTCCTTCCCAAAAACAAGACATAATATACTCTAAAGGCATTTCGTTATTGCTATGTTGCCACACGTATGAATATTCATAGTAATGGTTAAACAACATGAAAAACAATGTTGCTGCAATACCAATAACAGAAATAGAATGGATAGTAAAGCTATAGTTGGCTATTTTTTTCCAATCGGAAGTTAATTGCTCTTTTGAATAAAAATAGTAACTAACAACCGAAACTAAGGCTGCAACCAAAGACAATACAATAAATGCATGGCCGATGTTTCCTATTAATAAGTGTTCTCCGATGTAGTTAATATTCTTCAATGAGTAGCGAGTTAGTGGTAAAAGAATTAAACTTGTGGTTTTCCGTCGTTGTATTTACTTGGACATTTCATTAAAATTTCATTTGCATGAAACTCATCTCCTTGCATTTTTCCAATTAATACAATTTGTTCGGATTTTTGAAAATCTTGAGGAACGCTTTTATGGAGCACTACTCTTTTTTCTACACCTTTATTATCTAGCATCATAAACGAACATTCGTCGGCATTGATTTTAGGATCGTACTGAACAGGAACTGTTTTGTTTAATTTTCCCACTACGTGATATTCTGTATCTGGATTTGCAGACGCTTCAGCAAAATCAGAATACGTTGCACTACTTTGAAGTGATGTAAAAATAACACCTATAGCTACTG
>JBEIPP010000075.1:0-14589 GCA_040376995.1 Flavobacteriales bacterium | reverse complement strand
GATAATAAAACTAAAGCAAACATGGCTAAGGTATGATACATTTGGTACTTTACAGCTGTGTCAAATCCAATTAATTGGTCTTGAGTAATTAATCCAGTAGGTAATTTACTTTTTAAAAAATGAGCCCCTAAAGCTCCTAAAGTAACTGCAATTGCTCCTAGTAATCCAATTATTGTTATTTTTTTTGAGTTCATATTATTTAGAAATATATTTTAAATAGTCTTCTTTTGTTTCTTTAAATTGAAATTCATCTGCTAGAGCAGTCGCATTATTTTTATCTGTTAATACGTTATAAACAGATTTTAATAATTCCATCTTTTCTCTATCATGAGTATATAAATTACATATTTTTCTTGCTTGAATACTTGATAAACATACATCAACTAATAATTTTTTAGTTATAACTAGTTTTTCGTTTTCGTAGGGTGCCTTTTTAATTTTACTTAACAAAGCTTCAAAAACAGAATCGTCTATAGGCTCTTTACAATTCATGTTCTTTTGCTTTATGATATTTTCTTGCTCTTTGATAAAAGAAGTAAAAGATTCTTTTATTGTTGGATATTTAAATATCACTATTAATGTATTAGCATTTTGTTGATCAGATAAATGAATGTATGCTTTTTTTGCAGAGTTTAGTCTATCCATGTCAATGGGTGTAGATTCTAATAACTCTTTTAGTTGAAGAACACTATAACAATTTAATTCAATAATTTGATTTAAGTATCTGTATGCTGCCTCTGTATCATTAGCTTTCTTAAAAAGAGTGAGAGCATAATTAATATCCTTGTCGGATAATGCTATTTTACAAGTTGATGTTGCAGTATCAAAATTTTTGTAAAACAAAGGTTTGTTGTTTACTGCCTGATACAAATTACCATAAATACTGTTATCAACTAATGGCACTGTTTCTTTTGGTGCTTCGGGAATAGGAGGTTTTTCTGGACCAGATTGTTCTGAAACCGATTTAAACTCTAAGGCTAACTTCCCTTCTTTATCTTTTAAAACATAAGTAAATTCTTTATTTAAAAATTTTGATTTATTACTTAATTGAATCGAATCTTTAAAAGGTTGTTCTTTATTGGGAATTTTAATGAATATATAATTCCAGCCAATACCGAAGTTAAATACTTTAATATTAGATCGAGCGTTTTTATTAATTAACTCATCGTTTACTGATAGAAAAAAAGGATTGCCAGATTCACTAAAAACAACCAAAGTGTTATTTTGTGATTGAACCGAAAGCCCACAAAAAAGTAAATAAAATAGGGCTTTTATCTTTCGAATCATATTATCTGTTTTGATAACAAATTTAAGGTTATTTTTGTGCATAATTTATTATATGAGCAAAATATTAATAATAGGAGCAGGACGCTCTTCATCTAGTTTAATTGATTATTTTTTGTCTAACGCTAAAACATATGGTTGGCATATTACCATTGCCGATGCAAATAAAGCAGCTGTAGAATCAAAAATCAATAAATATAAAGATAATGCTACTGCAGTAGAGTTTGATGCTCATAATGTATTGTTAAGGGAAGAACTCATTAGGCAAGCAGATTTTGTTATCTCGATGTTGCCTGCATTTATGCATGGAGATGTTGCTAGAGATTGTGTACGTTTAGGGAAACATATTGCAACGGCTAGTTATGTAAGTCAGGATATGAAAGACTTGGATGCAGAGGCAAAGAAAAAGAATTTGATATTATTAAATGAATGTGGCTTGGATCCTGGAATTGATCATGCTTCGGCAATGAAGTTAATTCATGAGATACAAGATAAAGGTGGAAAGGTTACAAGTTTTAAATCATTCTGCGGCGGTTTAGTAGCGCCTGAAAGTAATGATAATCCATGGGGATATAAATTCAGTTGGAACCCACGTAATGTGATTTTAGCAGGACAGGGTACCGCGCAGTTTATTGAAGATGATAAATTAAAATTTATTCCCTATAACCGAATCTATACTCAAATAGAAACGATTGAAGTAGATGGTTATGGAAAATTTGATGCCTACGCCAATCGTGATAGTATTAGCTATAAAGAACCTTACGGGCTCAATGATGCGAGTACTATGTTGCGAGGCACTTTACGCATGCCTGGTTATTGCAAAGCCTGGAATGTATTTGTGAAACTGGGTTTAACAGACGATACATATAAGATTAAAAATGCGAATACTTTAACTTATACTGATTTGTTAGAATCGTTTTTGCCAAAAGGTTCGGCTTTGGTAAAAGAAAAATTAGTAGCTTTTATGGGAGCGGATATAGATGCTGAGGTAATTGCTAAATTGGAATTTTTAGAATTGTTTTCGAACAGAAAAATTACCATGAAAGAAGGCTCTCCCGCAGAACTACTTCAAAATTTACTTGAAGAAAAATGGTTGTTGAAACCGGGAGATAAAGATATGATTGTGATGCAACATCAATTTGAATACACTTTAAATGGTACTCACAAAAAACTGAATTCATCTCTTGTTGTTATTGGCGACGATGAGGTACATACAGCTATGGCAAAAACAGTGGGTTTACCGTTAGCTATTTCTGTTAAAAACTTCTTAACGTGTAAATTTAAATTATTTGGCGTGCAAATTCCTACAGTAAAGGAAATATATGTACCAATGTTAGAAGAGTTGGAAGCCTTGAATGTAAAGTTCATTGAAAAAGAAGCATAGTGATTCTTGTTTTTGTTAAAATCCTCTGATGTGATTCGTGTTTGCTTTAACGGAAAAATGAAGAAATTATTAAATGAATTCTTTTTTACATTAGTAGTGTGTTACAGGAAGTTTTGAATGTAAATTCTTGTTAATTTTTAATTTACATAAAGTCATGAGAAGAGATTATTTTTTCATAAAGGATAAATAATCTTGTAGGATAATGGTTGCACTTACCATATCCACGGTATCTTTATTAGCTCTGTCTTTCTTTTTTAAACCACCCATCAGCATAGTTTGGTGTGCTAACACAGATGTAAAACGCTCATCATAACGAGCAATTTTTATATTAGGAAATTTACGAGTTAAATGTATTACAAATGGTTCAATATAACGAGCGCTATCCGATGCTTCGTTTTGTAAGGTTTTTGGTTCGCCCACCACAATACATTCAACTTGTTCTTTTTTTAAGTAGGTTTCTAAATACGTAATTAAATCTTTACTATGCACAGTAGTTAAACCAGAGGCAATAATTTGTAAGGTATCAGTAACTGCTATACCAACTCTTTTACTTCCATAATCTATTGCCATGATTCTTGCCATGGGTTAAAGGTATGGAATTTGTATAAAGTAAAAAATTAATACAAAAATCCCATTTTTCCTTGTTGATAATCACGCATGGCTTCTAAAATTTCGGTTTCCGAATTCATTACAAATGGTCCTTGAGATACCATTGGTTCATTAATGGGTACACCTGCCATGATTAATAGTTTAGAATCAGCTTTAGCATTCAATAGTATCTCATCATTCGATTGGTCAAATACTACTAAATCATGCTGCTTAATGGTTTGACTAGAGTTTAAACTCAAATCTCCTTCCAAAACATAATACGTTACATTATGGTTGGCAGGAAAATTTAATGAAAATTCACTATTTGCTTTCATGCGCAACATCGCTGTTACCACATCAGATTTTGCAGGCCCTTTTTTGTCTTTATATTTTCCAGATATTAAGCGAAATTCAATTCCTTCTTTTTCAATTAATACAATTTCATTTTTAGTGATTGGTTGATACGTTGGAGGATTCATTTTTTCAGCCTTAGGTGTGTTAATCCATAATTGAATGCCTTGAGAACGCCCTCCTTTTTCAATAAATGCTTTATCTGCTTTTTCGCTATGAATAATACCTCTGCCAGCATTTATCCATTGCACTTCGTTATTATAAACGACATGTTTATTGCCAACAGAATCTTCATGCTCAACAGAACCTTCAAATAAAAAAGTAACCGGACTAAATCCACGATGTGGATGTGGAGGGACATTAAAATTATTTTCATGAGGTAGGTATGTAAAGTCGAAATGATGTAATAAGATAAATGGACTCACTTGTTCTATACCTCTTAAAGGAAAAGCTTGACGTATTTTTATTGGCCCCATCATTGTTTCGGGAGCTGTATGTATAGATTGAATTTTTCTTAGCATGATCTTTTATTTTGTTAACCAATTATGTAAAATTTTTTGTTTTAGTTATTTTTATAATTATGCTGTCATGGGAACTTCCATGATTAAGAATTCTGAATCTGTATTTGCTTTGATATTGATTTTGTCTGTATCCCAAATTCCAAAACCATCTCGGGTTTCTACTAACTGCCCATTTACTTCTAAAGTACCAGTTAAGTTAAAAATGTAAACGCCGTTTTCTTTTCCTTTAATGGTATAGTCTGTAGAAATACCTTTATCAAATTTTCCTAAATGAAACCAAGCATTTTGATGAATCCAAACACCTTGGTCATCAGCATTAGGAGATAAAATTTGTTGTAATTTATTGTGTCTATCTTCTAACTTTAATGTTATTTGGTCGTAACGAGGAGTAACGTTTCTTTTGTTTGGTAACACCCATATTTGTAAAAACTTAACTGCTTGGTCTTTGTTTTTGTTATACTCGCTATGTTGTATGCCTGTTCCAGCACTCATTACCTGAATGTCGCCATTTTTAATAACAGTTGTATTACCCATGCTGTCTTTATGTTCTAAATCACCTTCTAATGGAATGCTAATAATTTCCATATTATCATGAGGGTGAGTGCCAAATCCCATTCCTGCAGCTACTGTATCATCATTCAATACTCTTAATACACCAAAGTGCATTCTTTCTGGATTATAATAGTTTGCAAAACTAAAAGTGTGTTTGCTGTGCAACCATCCGTGGTTTGCATCTCCACGAGATGCTGATTTATGCAAAATTGTATTTTTCATAATGTTTGATGTTGTGTTTGGTAAATGATTAAATCCTATAATGTCCAATTCTTTTTCCCGATAACTATCAGGATCGTCAATGTTATTTTTAAGAACATTGCCTAAAGCTGCCGAGGTTACAAACATTGCTGTACCTAATAAGCCTTTCTTTAAAAATTCTATTCTGTCCATAATGATTCGTTTTGATGACTCAAAGGTACGTTCGATTATAACAGAAGACACTTAACCTAGATTAAGAAATGATTTTATTTTGATTTAGCTTGTTTTGCTCTTAGTTTACTTAAAAACTCTGGTGTTACACCAATATAAGCAGCAATTTGCTTTTGAGGAATATCGTTAATGAGTTGAGGATAGGTTTTACAGAACTTCATATAACGTTCATTGGCTGTTAAACTTAAATTATCATTCAAGCGTTGTTGGTAAGCCACTAATGATTTTTCGATAATGATTCGAAAGAAGCGTTCCAACTTAGGAACTTTTTCATACATTTTATCCTGACTGGTTTTAGAAATTAAAATAACTTCTGTGTCAACCATGGCTTCAATATTTAAGTTACCAGGTTTTTGAGATAATAAACTATACATATCGGCAATCCACCAATCTTTTGGTGCAAAACTTAACACGTGTTCAAATCCATTACTATCAATGGTATATCCTCTTAAGCAACCATATAATACAAAAGCTGACTGTTTTGATATTTCTCCTTGTTGAACTAAAAAATGTTTGGCTTTAATGATTTTGAATTCTAATAAAGACGCAATGTATTTTTCCTCTGTTTTAGTTAAGGTTATGTGTTTGGCGAAATTATGAAATAGAGGAGTGAAATCCATAGATTGTTATTTACGAATTACTTCTTTTTAATGTAAATGAGATAGTAGTTCCTTCGTTAACAACGCTAGTTACATCGATTGTTTCTCCATGAGCCTCAATGATATGTTTTACAATCGCTAAGCCTAAACCAGTTCCACCTTGTTCTCTACTTCTGCCTTTATCAACCCTATAAAAACGTTCAAATAAACGTGGTAAATGTTTTTCGGCAATTCCAATTCCATTATCTTTTATTTCTACAATTACTTGCTCGTCAAATAAGTTAATTGATAAAGTGGTTTTTCCATTTTCTTTACCGTATTTAATGCTATTAGTAACTAGATTAACTAGCACCTGACGAATTCTAAATTTATCAGCTTTTACATAAATAGGTTTATCATATTTTTTTGCTAGCTGAAGTTTTATTCCTTTTTTACTAGATTGTAGTTCAAGAGCCTCTAAAACATCTTTTATTTGTTGAGCAATATCGTAAGTTTCTAATTCTAATTCAAGGGTTCCAACTTCTAATTGCGATATCGTTTCTAAGTCGTCAATGATTTGAATCATTCGGTCAACGCTTTTATCAGCTCGCTTTAAATACTCTAAATTAATCGTAGGGTCATTGATACCACCATCAATCAATGTAGATAAATATCCTTGTATATTAAAAATGGGTGTTTTTAGCTCGTGAGATACATTACCTAAAAACTCTTTTCGATAACTGTCTAGATTCCTACTTTGGTCAGCTTCTTTAATCCTTTCTTGCGCTAACTTTTTAATTTCGTCTTCTAGTCGGTCAATGGCATCTACTTCGTCTAATTGAAATTCAGTATTAGGTATTTCTTTTGGTTGTTGAGCTTTTACGAGTAAATAAAGCCTATCAATTTTCTCGAAGATGATATTGTTATATAGAAAATAAATAACAAAAAAACTAACGATAAATGAAATGAAAAAGGAGAGTAAAGTAATTGCTAAATCAAAATGGCTATTAATTTTGTAGGTAATAAATGAAATTAAAATTGTTTCAATAACAGCTGCAACAGCACTTAAAATGATTGTTAGAATTGGAGTTTTTAGAGTTGTCATGTATTGTTATTATGAATAACGAAAATGCACATAAAAACTCAATAAACAAAGTTTCAATTTGTGTTTTCTAGTTTTATGAGTTCTCGGTAGAAAAACTTTTCCTGAGTGCTTTCATAAGGCCTGTAGATATAGTAAGCATACCCATCGTGTATTTTGAGTTTATCAGCACTATGGAATTGCAGATTGTATTTTCCTAAATCTTTGCCGGTTTGCGTGCTTATTTGTTTAATGTATTTGTGCCCATTTTTGTCATACACAGCATACACTAAATTATTGATATCATCTTTAAGCATTTTGTTTTTCCACTCTTTCCAGTTTTTTGGATGATTGTAGTTAATAGGGATAGAATCTATTTTATGTCCGTTTTTATCCAAATGAAATAAATGATTTTTATAATGGTCAAATACACTAATAGTATCTTTTATGATATAAAGCGGAGCATATAAAGGTTCATAAAACATGCTTTTTGTAAATCCACTCATGAGTGAGGCAACGATGTGTTTATCAGTTTTGTATTCCATTGCTAATCGTCGAGCTGCTAATTTTTCTTTTGGTATTAAAGAATAGTATTCGAAATTATAAGCATGCATCATTTCTTTGTCTTCAACGGTATGCAATTGTGCTTTTATACTATCGGCTTCGTTAAAACTAAAGTAATTAAACATGGGATAATCTTTCCAATAATCTGAAAATATAATTTTACCATTAATGGTATCTATAATAGGTTTTATAAACGCATTTACATCTTCAATAGCTAATGGAATTAAAACAAATCTATCGTGATACATATTAATTCTGTAAATATAATTTTTGCACACTAAGTTTGTGTAACCCATGTAGTCATGGTAAAACTCTTTAGCTTCGCCTCCTTCTTTTGGAACAGTGTAGCTTGTTATAATTTTACCATTAACATCTGCTAATTTAAGTTCCGCTTTTTCTAATGTTTTTTCGGCAGTTAATAAAATGAATTTATCCTCATAAAAATCAAAATCATAAATACTGTATTTAGGAGAGCCAACTAACGTATCTGGCTTAAGTTTAGCATACACGGTAAAAGTATCTAAACTTGAATAAGATTGACTCAAATTGATGGAGATTAATAAAGTGTCTTGACCTTCATTTAAATCATATTCTTTTACTCTGCTGTTATATCCCATCAATTTAAATAATATAGAAATATGTTTTTTAGCAGGAATTGAAAAATGAAATACCCCGTCTTTTGAGGTATTTGTTCCGTAGTTTGAATTTTGAACCTGAACAGCAACATAGGGCAAAGGTTTGTTTGTGTTGCCATCTTTCACATTACCCAAAATAGTAATTGTTTGTTGCGCCTTAAATACTGAAATAAAGCTTAACATCATTAGGATATAATATGCTTTCATAATATTCATTTATATAAAAGACGAATGGTTTTTAAATTTTCATAAAATTAAATTTAATATGATATTAAGGGTATATTTTATTTAAATTTTGTATTATTGTTTATCAAATTAATAAACCCTTTAATAATGTTATCTAATAAAGTAAAAAATGCTCTTAATGAGCAAATTCAAAAAGAAGCTTTTGCTTCAAATGCATATTTAACTTTAGCGACTTGGTGCGAAGAAAAAAATCTAGATGGTATAGCAGAGTATTTTTACAATGCAAGTAATGATGAAAGAGAACATATGTTGGAGATTTATAAGTATTTAAATACTTATGGAGGAGGAGCTCATATTAAACCTATGAAAGATACATCAGTTAAATTGAAAAATTTATTAGATGTATTTCAATATGTATTTGATTTAGAGCATGAAGTTACTGTTGCCATTAATAAATTAGCTAAGCTAACTTATGAAGAAAATGATTTTGCAACGTTTAAATTTTTAGAAGCTTTTGTTTTAGAACAACAGCAGTCTGAAAAAGGAGTTAATGAATTAATAGATATGATTAAGCGCGTTGGTTATGATGATAAGAGTTTATATTATTTGAATAAAACATTTAAAAAGAACGAAGAGAAAAAAGCTCAAGAAGGAGCTGATGCAGGAAAAGAATAATAGACTTTTTTTATTTAAAAAGCCATCAGTTAAATATCTGATGGCTTTTTTCTTTTATGTTTCCAGCGTCTATGGCTCCATAACCATATTTCAGGCTGTGCAATAATATCTTTTTCTAATTTTTTTGTATGTAATTCAGATATTTCTCCTTCTTGGGTATTCTTAGGGTCTTTTACAAGGTATTCGGTATTTACTACGTAATACCCTCTTTTTATTCGGTTAACGGTTACATAAACAACAGGATAATTTAATTTTTGAGCAATTTTTTCAGTCCCCCAAAAAACTGGTGTGTCCTGGTTTAAAAAGGTAGTCCAATAGGCGCCTTCTGGAGAAGGTGTTTGATCGGCAATAAAAGCCGTAGCATTTACTTCATGTCTGTTTTTAATCATTTCGCGCATGGTATCTTTCATGGCATATAATTTAGTGCCAAATCGAGAACGCATGTCATACATTAATTTATCGAAATGCTTATTAGATAAGGGGTGATAAATAACATATAACTGTTGAGGATTAACCAAGCTGAATGAATTACCAGCCCATTCCCAATTACCAAAATGTCCCATTACCAAAATACAAGACTTTTTTTCGTCGTTTAATTCTTTAAAAATAGCTTTGGTATTTTCATTCAATAGACATCGTTTTAAAGCTTCTTCTTTAGAAATGGTTAAAGTCTTTAATGTTTCTAAAAATAAATCGCAGAGGTATTTATAAAATTTCTTTTCAATTAATTTTAATTCTTTATCTGTTTTTTTTGGGAAAGAATTTTTCAAATTTTCAAAAACTACTTTTTTACGGTAACCTATAACTCTGTATAATAAAAAATATACGCCATCTGATACCAAATAAAATAGGGGAAACGGAAGTATAGAAATTAGATATAGAAAAGGAAGTGTTATGTAAAATCCGATAGAACTCATGCCATAAAAGTACAGAATATTAAGAAACCGAAGCATTTTTTGCACAATAATCTTCATTTTAAATCCTTTTTTATATATTTATAAACGAGTATTTAATTTTTATAGAAAACATAAATGAAAAAATTTATTACATCCGTTTGCTTTATTGCGTTATTATCTAATGTTCATGCACTTGATGCTGGAGATCAGGTTAAAATGGTGTTAGCAAAACAGAAATTATTCGCGGGTCAATATATTGGAGCCTTAAATATTTATAAAGAAGTTTTACAAAAAAATCCAGATGATGCTAGTGTATTGCATTACGTGGGCTATTGTGAGTTTCAGTTAAAGGAATATGATTTAGCATTAGAAAATTTAAAGAAAGCCATTGCTACTAATAAGGATGTTAAACCTGAATCTCATTTAGTGCTTGGTAAAATTTATCTAATGGAGGAAAAGATTGAAGATGCATTAGCTGAATTTAACACCTATAAAACATCTGTTAATTCTAAAACAGCAGAAATGGAAGATGTAGATGTTTATATATCACATTGTAATAATGCTAAAAAACATATAAGCACTCCAATTGATGTTAAAATTGAAAATTTGGGCGCTGCTGTTAATTCTAAATACGATGAGCAAACTCCTTGTATTAGTGCCGATGGAAGACGATTGGTTTTTAATACACGTCGTCCAGAAAACACCAATTCTCCAATTGATGTTGAAGGTGATGGTAAATATTTTCAAGACATATTTATTTCAAATTGGGATACTATTAATAAAAAATGGGGTCAAGCAGAAGATGTACCTGGTAGCATAAATACTCCTGCTCATGATGCTTGCACGAGCATTTCCCCAGATGGAAAACAAATATTTATTTACAAGAATGACTTAAAAGATAATGAATCAAGAGGAGGGGATATTTTTGTTTCTAAAATAGTAAACAATAAATGGAAAACTCCAGAGGCTTTAGGAAAAACTATAAATACTTCTTATTGGGAAGGTGGAGCATGTATTTCTCCGGATGGTAAAACATTATATTTTATTAGCGAAAGAAAAGGCGGTTATGGAAGAGCTGATATTTGGATGGTAAAAAGAATTAGTAAAACAGAGTGGGGTAAACCAGAAAATTTAGGCTCAGAAATTAATACAGAATTTGATGAAGTAGGGGCTTTTTTAGCGCCAGATGGTAAAACATTATTTTTCTCTTCTGACGGTAAAGGTTCAATGGGTTCATATGATGTATTTAAAACTACATTAGTGGATGGTAAATGGACTAAGCCTGTAAATATTGGATATCCAATTAATACAGTTTATAAAGATGGTCCTTTAGTTGTAAGTGCAGACGCTCAATCTGCTTATTTTGCTAGTGAGCGTAAAGGTGGTTTAGGTGAAAGCGATATTTATAAAGCTGACTTATCTAATTACGCAATATTAGAAAAAGACGGAGTGAAAAAAGTAAATACCGGACTAAGTATTTTAAAAGGTACAGTTCGTGACGGATTTCAAGGGTCTGGTATAGCTTCTGTTGATGTTAAAATACTAGATGCATCTGGAGCATTAGTTTCTTCTTCTGTAACTAACGAAAACGGCGAATATTTTATTACACTTAAAGGAGATATGACCTACACAATAAAGGCTGTTAAAAAAGGCTATAAAACAGCCGAAGAAAAAGTAGAATTAAAGATTGGAAAAACAGATATTTTCTCTTTAGAAAAACAAATAATGTTGAATAAAGAAAAGTAGGAGAATCATAAAAATAGCTAAAAAGCGCCAGTATTTACTAGCGCTTTTTTTATGTCATAATTTATTATAAATGTATTCTAAGCCAGTGCCACCTGTAACTATTTGCTTATCTTAAACGTTTATTATTTTATGAAGAGTATTATATTTTATGTCATTTTTTCATTACTAACCTCAAAGGTGTTTTCACAAACGTTTATTATTAGTGGAAAAATATCTGACGAGAAAAATCAAGCCTTATCCTTTTCGTCAGTTTTAGTAAAAGGAACAACACAAGGTACTAATGCTAATGCTGATGGTTTTTATTCTTTAAAACTTCAACCTGGTTTCTACGAATTAATTTTTCAATATGTAGGTTTTAAAAAGAAAGTAGAGAAAATAACTGTAGAAGGTAATGTTACTAAAAATGTTATATTAACCCCAGAAAGTTATGAGTTAAAAGAAGTACTTATTAAAGATGGAGAAGATCCTGCTTATACCGTTATCCGTCAAGCTATCAAAAAACGAAAATATTATTTAAATCAAGTTAATGCTTTTACATGTAAAGCATATATCAAAGGATTACAACGTTTAAAGGAATATCCTGAAAAGATGGTGAAGCTATTAAACGCTATGAGTTCTAATAGAGAGAAAATTGATTCAACATTATTAGGCGTTGTTTATTTAAGCGAAAGTGAAACTAAATATCATTACAGAAAGCCAAATGATGAAAAGGAAATCATGTTTTCTAGTAAAGTAAGTGGCGATAATAAAGCATTTAGTTTTAACCAAGTAAGTGATATGAAGTTTAACGTTTATGAAAACTTAATTACTTTAGATGGATTAAGCGATAGACCGTTTATTTCGCCAATCAACGAATATGCATTATTGTCTTATCGATATAAGTTATTAGGTACCACTTTTGAAGATGGTAAGATGTTGAACAAGATAGAAATAACACCTAAGCGTAAAACCGACCCTTGTTTTAGAGGTATTATTTATATTCAAGAAAATACATGGAGAGTTCATAGTGTTGATGTGTATTTAACAAAAGATGCAAAAATTGATTTTGTAGATACTCTTCATATCAAACAGTTAAATGCTCCAGTTAATGATTCAATTTGGATGTCAACAGGTTTAAATATGACATTTAATTTCAAAGTATTTGGATTCTCTGGTGATGGTTATTTTAATGCTGTATTTTCGGATTATGATATGAATCCCATGTTTTCTAAAACATTCTTTAAAAGTGAAGTTTTAAAGGTGGAAGACGGTGCAAATAAAAAAGAAACATCGTATTGGGAATCTACTCGTCCTGTTCCTTTAACAAATGAGGAACAAGCTGATTACATAAGAAAAGATAGTATTGGAAAAATTAAAAACAGTGATCGCTATAAAGATAGTTTGGATAGACTAGGCAATAAATTAACATTCTCTGATTTAATATTAGGATATAGTTATAATAAATCAGCTAAGAAATTTAGTTTAAACACCTCCGGACTTTTAACTTCAGGTATTCAATACAATACTGTAGAAGGAGTGAATGCGTCCATAAAAGTGAATATGACAAAGCGTTATGAAAACAATCAATATCATAATGTTTCAGCAGCTGTTCGGTATGGTTTTTCTAATTATTTATGGGGAGGTATTGTCAATTGGAAATATTTACATAAACCCGAAAAATTCGAATCCTTTAATGTGAAACTTGGAACAAGCGCTGTTCAGTTTAATAGTAATGAGCCTATAAATGCTTCCATAAACACTTATTATACATTATTTAATAATGATAATTTTATGAAGCTATATAAACGAACTTATGCAGAGTTTGATTATAGGCGAGAGTTAATTAATGGATTGATTACTAATTTTAAAGCAGAGTATGCCGAACGTTCGGCATTAAAAAACACAACAAGCAATTTATGGGTAGATGATAAAAATAAACTATTTACAAGCAATGATCCTTTAAAATCTCATACAGATGATTCGAGCTTTACAGTAAATAATTCATTTATTATTGAATTAGGAGTGTCTATTCGATTCAAACAAAAATATTATACACGACCTCACGAAAAAATAATCGTTGGAAGTAAATTTCCAATCATTAATCTTTCATACACAAAAGCAATTTCTGGTTTAAATACGAAAGCTGATTATGATTTAGTAAAAATGAGTATTGATGATAATATCAAAATGGGTTTATTTGGAACATTTGCATATCGTTTAAAAGGAGGCTGTTTTTTAAGTAGCAAGTATGTTGAATTTGTTGATTACAAACACGTTGATGGTAACCAAACTATTTTAGCAAATAGTGATTATTTAAATTCTTTTAAATTACTGCCTTATTATACTTATAGCACTAAAAATTGGTATGCCGAAGCGCACGCAGAGCATCATTTTAATGGATTTGTATTTAATAAAATTCCTTTGTTAAAAAAATATAGAATCCAAGAGGTTTTTGGCGGTCATATATTGTTTAACGATAAATTAGATCAATATTATGAAGTTAATTTTGGAGTGGAACATATTTTTCAAATTATTAGATTGGATTATGTATTAGGTTTCGGACCTTATGAGAAATTTAATCAAGGTTTTTTGATTGGATTAGGATTACAATTTTAAAATTATAAAATAAGATATATAGTTGCATTAATAGCATTTTTAGACATTTGGATGACCACATCAGCGGTTGAATATCCTATTTCAGTTTGAACAAGAATTAATTGATTATTACTTTAAAAGCTTAGAAGCAAGTCAGATATTTCAAAATTTCTCAACTCAAGCCATTGCTAATAAATTAGGCTTTGCTGAATATTATTTTATGGATTATAAAAAGTATAATCAAACATTAGAAACTTACAAAACTATGAAAGTTGAGTAGCTAATAGATATTGTAAAAAGTACGTTAATCCTAAAAAAAAATATAAAGGGTATTAATATTAACCCAGATTATGCATTAGGAATCGTAATGAGAGTTGAAAGCTTAATAAAACAGACACTTTTTTGACTGAAGTATAGTAACCACTATGATGAAGGAGAAAAAGTGGCAAAGCGTTCTGTTTTGAAGAGGTTTCAGCTCGTAATAGATTTTCTAATGCGTAATCTGGGATTAACCAGCTATGGAATAATAAGTTCTGAATATT
>JBEIPP010000110.1:0-11030 GCA_040376995.1 Flavobacteriales bacterium | reverse complement strand
CCATCTTTTCGTTAATACGTGTAAGTATTTTTTCAAACGCATTTTGTTTGGATAGGGTATTTCTAAATCTGCAAAGAACAGTTGCATCCGGAACTTGCTCATCCATCGATACTTTGACCTTTTTTTATACTATTTTGAAAGTTCTTTTTCAATATTGATATAATCCAAAATTAAATTAACTCTATTTATATTCTTTCAAGTAAGCAACTAGATCTTATACCTTGTCATTACGAGTGTTCCTTAACAAAATAATCTCAAACTATTTTTGCTTGAGATTGCTTCGTCAAAACTCGAAATGAGGGCAAACAAAATTTCGCAGTTAACACTGACTTAGCAACGTAAATGAGTAATTAATACCCAAGTACTGATTAATAATTAAAACATGTTTTATTTGAGAAGGTGCTTTATCAGAAATTGCTAATACCTTTGGTAACTTTTGTTTTTCAATTAATTTAGTAGCTGTCCACATAGCAAAAGCTGAAGCGGTATGATATTCTCCACAAACATGCTTGTAACAAGCTGCCACAGATTCTTTTTCAATGCTTGGCAATAACTCTTGTAATTTACTGTCAAAATTCACATCATCACTAAAACCCATTAAGGTTACATCTATATCTGCTAACGTTAAGTTGTGAAGTTTTAAAAAGCTGTTTAGTTTATTTAAAATATCGGCTGATGTTTTTGGCTTGTATAATGTTTGAATACCATCCACACTTGCTAAACTTTTTTCTGTTTTGTTTTTATTCAAAACAAAAAAAGCTGTTCCCTCGCTCATTTGAATACCAGGCGTTGTAGATTTCCAAATTGGAGTGTTAGATGGCAACTCTTGAAACTTATGAGCTCTTCTGTTTAACACAACAAAATTAGGTGTATGTTCTTCAATACCACCAACCAAAATAGTTTCTTTGCCTTCTTCAAACTGCATTAATGCATCTTGCAATGTACTTTCAAAAGAAAAACCTCTATGTACATACGTAAAATTATAATCATGACATTTCATGATTAATGCTATTTGAGAACCTACTGTGTTGTGTGTAGATTGTATAAAAGAAGTTGGTGTTAAAAATTGCTCGTCGTTATCTAAAATGGCTAATAAAAAACGTTCGCTATCTTCAAAGCAACCTAAACCTGTGCCAGTAATAATGGCATCTACTTTTTCTATGCCTGCTTGTTGTATGGCAATGTTGCCAGCAGCTACTCCCATCTTAATAGCACGTCCCATACGGCGTAATAAGTTAGGCGCAATAAATTCTTTATAAGATGGTTCTAAGGCATAAAAATAATCTCCTTTAGCAGGATTAATGGTGTCAAAAAACCACTCACTATCAATTGAGTTTTGTGGCGAGATGCAACCAATTCCGTTTATGTATGCCTTAGTCAAAATATTATGCTTTCTTAAAAATTAAAGATGAACAGTTTCCTCCAAATCCAAAAGAGTTGGAAAGGATAGTGTTTAAAGGTGTCTTAACTAATGTTGTTTCAGGAACTAATCCTGTTTCGGCAATAGCAGTTGTAAAATTTAAGTTCGGGAATATCATACTATTCTGTAATGATAAAACAGATATAACGGCTTCGATACTAGCGGCGGCAGCTAATGTATGTCCAGTAAATGCTTTGGTTGAACTAAATTTAGGAACTTGATTCCCGAATACGGCTTTGGTAGCAAAGCTCTCCGATAAATCATTATTAGGAGTGCCAGTTCCATGCATGTTGATATAATCAATTTGAGAAGGCTTTAAACCGCTCATAGCTAAAGCTTGGGTGATAGCTAAAGTAGCTCCATAACCTTCGGGCGACGATGCTGTTTGATGGTAAGCATCATTTGCATTGGCATAACCAACAACCTCTGCTAATGCTTTTCCTTTTCTTAAATTCAACGCATTTTCTCCTTCAATTACTACAAATGCTGCGCCTTCGCCTAAATTTAATCCTTTACGGTTTTCATCAAATGGTTTACACCATTCTCTATCTAAAATCATTAAGGTATTAAATCCGTTAAATGTAAATTTTGATAAGGCATCTACGCCACCAACTACTACTCTATCTAACTGCCCGTGCTTAATCATTCGGCAACCCAGCATAATAGCATTAGCTGCTGATGAACATGCTGTTGAAATTGTTGTTACATAATCCACATTACCTAAATAATCGGCAATACGTTCCGTACTATCTCCGCAATCATGTGTATCTAATACATTGAGATGATCATCTTTTTCGAACATCTCTTTGTAATATATTTCAGTTTTACCCATTCCTGCAACAGTAGTTGATGAAATAACACCTGTGCGTAAAACATCGTTAGTATTAATGCCAGAATTAATTACCGCTTCTTTAGCGGCTAACATGGCAATGTATGAGTTGCGATTTAAAGCAGGATTATTGTCTTTTACCAAGTCAGCTAACTGTTGATTAGATAATTTAATTTCGCCAGCTAAAAATTCGTTTTTATAACGAGTGGTTAAATGGTTAATTTTTCCAATACCGGTTTTAGATTGAGATAAAGACAAAAAAGACTCAGGCACATTGTTTCCAATAGCTGAAATCATTCCTAATCCAGTAATATAAACTCGCTGAGACAATTCTTAAGATTTACCTTGAGATTTTATGTATTCTGCCATTGTTCTTAAGGATTGGAAAATAGTTTTTCCGTCTTTAGGATCTTGGATTTTAATACCATAGTGTTTTTCTAATAATACAATTAACTCTAAAGCATCAATTGAATCCAAACCTAAACCTTCGCCAAATAATGGAGAATCTGGATTGATTTCTTCTGGTTTTACTTCAGCTAAATTAAGCTGCTCAATAATTTGTCCTTTTAATTTTTCGATTAATGCGTCCATATGGTTTGATTGTATATTGTTATAACACTTGTTTGATTAAGAGGTTTAAAAGTACTGTTTTTATTTATACTATTTGTGTTTTGTACTAAAAAAATGAAAGCTTCAAAGTTAGGTCCATCCACCTCTACCCAGCCAACAATCGCGGCCTCAGTGCCACTTTGTATCAAGGATTCAGTATAATTCACTAATAAATTTGCGTCTAATTGTTCTGATACAAAAAAGGTATTTTCGCCAGTTATCTTATGTTTAATGGCTAATTCGCCAATGGTAATATTTGGAAGCGTGTAAACAAACACGGCTGGTGATGGAAAATAATTGGATTTATCGTCGATGGAATGTTGATGTATTCTGTCAGTTTCTAAACTCGAAGCGGCATTAGATAATACAATAGCCGTTTTTAATAAATCATTTTTAGTTAAAAAACTGGTTCCTTTTAAAGCAAATTCAGTACACAAAAAACCTAGTTTGCATTGCGCATCCATTTTATGAAACTTAGGATAACTCACATCTAAAGCTTTATATGCTTGAGATAAAAATTCTGCCAATCTTAATGATGGATTAGATTGAAAAATAATTTCACCATTCACCGATACTTGGTTGTGTTTGATATGCGCGTATGATGTTATTTCACTCATTTTTTGAACCGTAAAAGACATAAACGTTTATTTAAGTTTTATGCTCTAGTTATTATTTTTTAATCCTTGATCTCTTTCGTTTTCTTTTATGACTTATATAGCTAAAGTTCTTTTATAATTTTTGAGCCATAAAAGACATAAACGTTTATTTAAGTTTTATGCTCTAGTTATTATCTTTTCCTAACCCTTGATTTCTTTTATTTTCTTTTATGACTTTTATGGTAAAAATTATACTTTCTCAAACAACGCTGCTGCATTGCAACCGCCAAAGCCTGATGCTGTTTTAATAAATGAAGAAAAGTTTTTATCCTGATGTGATTCAATCATTGTAATATTTCCACTTACGCCTTTGCTTTCAAAACCTTCGGATTTTATTAAGCGTTGTTGTTTCATTGATTCTAATGACAACACTGTCTCTAAAACACCTGCGGCACCTAATGTATGTCCGTAATAACCTTTTAAGCTATTTACAGGAATCGTATTTAAACCAGCTCTGTCAAACGCAATGGATTCCATTTCATCATTAAATGGTGTTGCGGTTCCATGAGCCGAAATAAATCCAATATCATTTGTATTCTTATCTGTTATTTGTGTTAAGCATTGAAATAAACCATCACCAGTTCGGGATGGACCAGAAATATGATTAGCATCGTTGGCGGAAGCTCCGCTTACAATTTGTGTATTGTAAGGAGTAGCTAATTTTTTTTGATTAGTAACTAAAATAGTAGAAACAGCTTCGCCCAAATTAATTCCTACTCTATTGGCATCAAATGGTTTACTCGGTTCGTGACTTAATGCATTAAATGATTTAAAACCACTAATAGTAAACTCCGATAAAATATCTCCACCACAAACCAATACATTATCATAAGCACCTTGTTCAATAAAACGTTTAGCGATGATGATAGCTAGAATGCCAGAAATACATGCGTTTGATAGTACAACGGGTGTATGTGCTAATTGAAAATATGATTGTAAATGTTTGGCAAAGACTGATAAATAAGCTCTTTTCGAGTCAATCTTTTTATAAGCATTCTCGAGTATATCAATATTTCCTTTTGTAGTTGAATAAATTAAAAGTGTGCGTTTATCTTTTGGATTAATCCCGCTTTGATTTAATACATCTTGAATAGATAAAATACTTAACTGCTCTAGTTTTGTATGAGTAACAGAATTTTTAATGTGTGTAAGCTGTTCTTGAATTTTATCATCACTAATTTTCGCGACACAAAATTCATCTTGCGAAAAAAGCAGCTTTATTTTTTTTACTCCAATAATTGAATTAGTAACCGCTTGATAATTTTCTTGAGTAGAAAATCCCAATGGACTGATTATATTATTGTAAGACGTAAAAATCATTTCTGTGCTAAAAATTCATCTTTTAAATGTAATAAACAAGTATTACAAACACAATTAGAATAACGTTTAGCTATATATGATATTTCTTCTGCGCTTAACTCAATTTTAGAGCAAGCACATGCTGCGATATTTGTAGGGTTACAAATAAATGGATGTTGGCAGCATTGGCAATTTTTAAATTGTATCGCGCTATTCACCAAAAATTAATTGAAATGACTATCTGAATGCAATTTTTTTAACCTTATATGCATTTTTAAAAGTCATAATAAAATAAAAATTACCTGCATTTTGTATATTATTTAATACATAAGGATTTAAAACAAAAGTTTGATTATCATTAATAATTTGTTTTTCCAGTTTCCCATTTTCATCAACAGACATCTCTATTGTGTTAAATTTTTTTAAATTATAAGTAGTGGCTATCACATCTTTATCCAATTGTTTTTTAATTTTTTCCGTCATTTCATAAGGCTGATTTTCAATGTAAAATACATGGAGTTTGTTATTATATACATTAGTATATACAGCGGATGTTACATTAAAATACTCATCAACATGTTTAAATATTGGTTTAATTAATTCAAAAGACTTATACCATAAAAAATCTCCCGTTTTAGAAATACTTGCAACTCCATAAGCTATAGCTGCTGAAGTATTTTGAGATGACCAGGGTTGTTTTAATGTTAAATAAAATCCGTTTGAATGTTCTAAAATATTAAGAACGATAAATTTTTCGATCCCTTTAAAAAATGAAGGAGGTAATGTTTTTTCGAAATTTTTGTTTTGATCTTTAGGAGAAATATATTTCACTTTCACGCCTAGTTCTGAAACGACAATATATAATAAATCTCCATTCTTTAATTGGTAAAAATTAGAAGTTAGTGTTGAAATACCCTTTAGATTAATATCCATAGCTGTTAATTGTTCCTTGTTTTTTTCAAGATATCCAATGGCCATAGATCGTATAGTTGACTGCACATCTTTTCTTTCAGCAAGAGCGGTTACACAAGCTATATTACCTTCGTTATCTAATTTATATTGTTCAGATTTCAATCTTAGCCCTTCAATTTCTATAGGCAATTTTTTAGAAAAGATGACTTTATCATTAATTAAATCATAATTTATTAATTCTGTATTTTCATATATTTCGGTATATATACCTGTTTTATTTTCTTTTTCACGGAAATTTTTCAAAACAACCAATGCTGTTTTATAGTCAGGACTATAGGTTAAATAAAAATCACCTGCAAATTTACCTGTTTTTAAAATAGCTCCAAGTTCTATGTTTTTTTCATTTGCTAAATTCTCATCCAATGTTTTTAAATAAACATAGTAATCGCTTGCATAGATTAAAGAATAAAAAATATAAAATTTATTGTTTTTATAAACCACTTCTACTTTACAAGAGGCATTACAATTGTCAAATATTTTTTTATTAAAGTCTTGCAATACAATTGTTTTACTATCTGTTAATTCTAAACTAGTGCTGTTTAATTTATAGATAGTAAGCTTAATAATAGGTTTATGCATTTCTATAGTATAAAATATCGAATTCCCATTTGATTCTCCAAGCCAAAACATACCATCGCTTTTAAGTTGAGGGATTTCAGAGCTTTCTGTTGTTTGAGAGAAAGTTCGAGTAGAGCTAGCTACAAAAAATAATAATAAAATGATTGGGATTAATTTCTTCATATTTCAATATTTGAGGTGAAAATACTGTTTTTTGTTTAAACAAAAAAACCTCCTCGATTTCACGAGGAGGTTTTTGAATATATATTATTCAAAAAAGATTAAGCTTTAGCCGCTTTTTCCATTACTACTTTTCCTTTGTAGTAAAGTTTTCCTTCAAACCAGTGAGCACGGTGAAATAAATGAGCTTCACCTGTTGTTGTATCTTTAGCAATCGTCATTGTTGGAGCTTTGTAAGTTGAACGACGAGAATCTCTACGTGATCTGGATAGTTTTCGTTTTGGATTAGGCATGGTATTTAATTTTAATTATTGTTAAACTTTATATTTTTTAATTTATCCCATTCAGGATTTTCACTCGGTTCTTCTTCTATTTTTAGTTCGTTGTATTTAGCTAGTGTTTCTTCATCACATTCAACATCTATATCTAGGTCTTCATCTTCGCAAGGTACTTTACGACTTGGAATAGATAGCTCTATATATTCAAATAGATATTGTGCAAAGTTTGCTTCATCAACTCCTTCTTTAAGTACTAATATTTCATCATTACTTTCTTCAGGGTTGCCATGTTTAATCACTAATTTTTCTTGTCCAAAAACAGGACAATCATATTCAACTAAACATCGGTCGCAGCTTAATTTTACAGTGCCATCAAAAGTAAATAGAATATGCATCAGCGTATTTTGTTTTACTAATTTAGCTTTAACCTGTATATCAGCTTCGGTTATTTCACTTTCACTAAATTGCTCAAAGAACTTGTTTTTAATCTCAAATTCAAATTGGTGTTCACCCATTGATAAACCGCCAAACTGTATTTTGTACTGACTTTTACCCATAGCTTATTTCCAAAATGGACGGCAAATATACACTTTTTTTCAATCTTATCAACAAATTAGCAAAAAACAATATCATTTTAGTAAAATAACTAAATGGCTATTATTTAAGGCTTTAGCTACTCATTGCTTTTTATTAAGCATTTTGGTAAAAACCATTTTCCTTTATAGTTGTCAGTTAAAATTGCCTCATTTTGACAGGAAACATACAAATTCTTCTCGTTTTTTTTCAATTTCCATGCGTTTCCTGCTTTAATTTGTTCAATAATGATGTTTTTTAAATCGTCTTTGGATGCCTTTTTATTGTTTTTACCTATTTCAAAACCTAATTCATTATTTCTCAAATCCATTACGCAAGCTAAACTATCGGCCCTTTCGCCAAATTCTTGTTGGTTTTTGTAAAAGAAATATTCATTCCCTCTTTCATGGGCTTTTCCTAACTTTCTAAGCTTACTTATTTTTACAAAACGAGATAAATAGGCCATTGTATACGTATGTCTAAAAGCATCCAATGTTCCGCCACTTTCAACTGTATCTAATAGTTTGGATGATTTTACAGATTGATAAATAAGCATGGCTTCTTTTAAATGTTTTTGAATTTTTTTGGCAGCAACAGGATGAAAAAATGCCCAGCGATATTCATATTTACTAATTTCATGTTGAGAAAAAGTAATTTTAAATACGCCAAAGAATACGCAACAGAAAATGGTATGTTTTGATTTTAACATCGTTTTGTTAGCAACAGATGGGTTTAAAATGCTAAGTTAATCAATCTATCTCATATCTTTGGATTTCATGG
The DNA here is from genome assembly GCA_040376995.1 of Flavobacteriales bacterium. Lineage (GTDB taxonomy): Bacteria > Bacteroidota > Bacteroidia > B-17B0 > Aurantibacillaceae > UBA4416. Next base: position 2,876 of record JBEIPP010000110.1, on the reverse strand, counting down.
ACTTTAAGAATGACTTAGCAAAACGCTTTTTTACCAAGCAAGATATTGGTGGAGCTGAAAGCATTAATGATTTACGCGACAAGGAATTTAGCGGAAAAGCATTGAGTGCCGAAGAAAAATTTGCTTTGGCTAATTTTGACAGATATAGATTGAAAATCTTAAATTTTCAAGAAAATGAAGAACAATTTCACCTGCAATATCGCAAAATTCAAGTTATATCTAATTTAGGCGACTGGAGAGAATTTTTAAAAGACGAATACAGTAAATAATATTTCATCTACAATTTAACTATAAGTGCTTTCTTAAAACGAAGCACTTTTTTATTTTTATATTAATAATAACTTTACCTTTGTAATACTTACAAATGCTTGTAAAAAATATTTAAAAAATATTGTATAATTTTAAAAAATAAAACATGTACGCAAAAACTTTAGGCCAGTTCATTATTGAAAAACAAAATGATTTTCCATTTGCAAAAGGCGAGTTATCTCGTTTATTACGTGATATTGGTATCGCTGCAAAAATTGTAAATCGTGAGGTTACAAAAGCTGGTTTAGTAGAAATTCTTGGTGAAACAGGAGATACAAACGTACAAGGTGAAAGAGTTAAAAAACTAGATGTGTTTGCAAACGATCAATTTATTGCGGCTTTAAAAGCTGGCGGCGAATGTTGTGCAATTGCGAGTGAAGAGAATGAAGATATTATTCCTATTGATACAGAAATTTCTAAAAACGCGCGTTATGTTGTAGCTATGGATCCATTAGATGGTTCATCAAATATTGATGTAAACGTTTCTATTGGAACTATTTTTTCAATTTATCGCCGTGTAAGCTTAAGCGGCCCTGGCACTCACGAAGATTTTATGCAACGTGGTACTGAGCAAGTAGCTGCTGGATATATTATTTACGGCTCTTCTGCTATGTTAGTTTATACTACTGGCAAAGGAGTTAATGGATTTACTTTAGATCCAAGTATTGGAGAGTTTTGTTTATCGCATCCAAATATGCAAATGCCTAAAGAAGGTAAAACTTATTCTATTAACGAAGGAAACTACTTACACTTCCCTGAAGGTGTAAAAAAATACATTAAGTACTGCCAAGAAGAAGACAAAGCAACTAATCGTCCTTATTCAAGCAGATATATTGGTTCTGGTGTGGCTGATATTCACCGTAATTTAATTACTGGCGGTATTTATATTTATCCAACTACAACAAAATCTCCAAATGGCAAATTACGTTTACTGTATGAATGTAACCCCTTAGCGTTTATCATCGAACAAGCTGGTGGGGTTGCAACTGATGGATATAAACGTATTATGGAATTAGATATTTTCGAATTACATCAACGTACTCCATTATTTTTAGGCTCTACTGAGATGATGAAAACATCAATGGGTTTTATGGAAAAGCATAAAGTTGCATCGGTTTAATTTAAACCTAAACATCTCATTTACTTTTTGGTTATTATTTAGTAAATTAGATTTCTGATGCAGGATATTAGTATACCCGAAAGTATTGTAAAAGAAGAATTTACACGAACTACCGAAAAGCACATGTGCTTGTTAGCTGGATTGGTATTCTCTTAAATTTAGTTTGGTTTTTAGGCGATTATTTAAGTATTCATGAATTCTGGATTCCGTTTTTAATATTTAGGATAGCTATTTCAGGCGTAAGTATCATTGCGTTATTGTCACGACATATTTTAAACATTAATATATATACATGTATGTTTATAATAGTGTTGGGTATTTCTATACAAAACGCTTATATGTGGAGCGTGATGGACATTCCACATTTGCAAAAACATGCCTTTGCATACATGGTATTATTTATAGGAACAGGAATGCTAGTGCTGTGGGAAATGAGATTGTCTCTTATATTATTATTCACAACCATTATTAGTAATGTTGTTTTTTATAAAATAAATAGTCTATTAACGGTTAATGAATTTATCACCAACGGAGGCTTATTAGTGTTAACTGTATTAATATTTTGTGTATTTCTGATTAGGAATCGTTACAGATTAACTTATAAAGAAATCAAAAGTTGATTAGAATTAGAGAAATCGAAAGCGTTAATTGAAATTCAAAAAGAAGAGGTTGACGAAAAAAATCAAGAAATTATTAGTAGTTTGAGATATGCTAAACGTTTACAAGAAGCACTTTTGCCTCCGAAAAATTTATTGGATAGTTTTTTTAATGAAAATTATTTTATTTTATTTTATTCAAGCCTCGCGACATTGTTTGCGGAGATTTTTATTGGGCTCTCAAAGTAACAACAACGCCAAATTCAGGTATATCGAAAGATTTTTTATTGATAGCTGTGGCTGATTGTACTGGACATGGAGTACCTGGCGCTTTTATGAGTTTATTAGGATCTAATTTTTTGCACCAAAGTGCAGCTGAGAAAAACATTAACTCTCAAGCAGATGCTTTGAATTTTTTAAATCAAAAAATAATTACCACGTTAAATCATGGTTATGGTGACGAAGAAATAAGAGACGGTATGGATATTTCATTAATTGCCATTGATTTAGAAAGTAAACAATTAGCATACTCAGGCGCTAACAATCCTATTTACATTAGACCTCTTTCATAATTGATAATTATAAATACCTGCTATAAAATTAAGTCTAAGAGTAAAACGTTTTCTTCTGTTTCTTTATTTCTCGGCTACAATTCTAAATATTTTTATTGAGCGAATTACATTTTCTACAGTAACTCTGCTTGATGATATACGTTGGTTTTCTTTTTTATCTAATTCTGTTAGCGGATTTTTCTTACTACGTTTTTTAGGTATTTCTGTATTTAAATGTTTTTTCTGTAAACCTTGATAACCTGTATCTACTTGAGCTTTTACAGTATGATGAATATATGT
>JBEIPP010000271.1:0-2372 GCA_040376995.1 Flavobacteriales bacterium | reverse complement strand
CTTAAATCTAATGATCCCTTTATGGCGTCTATAGCGGTGGGGATCACCTCTTCCCATTCCGAACAGAGAAGTTAAGCCCACCAGCGCAGATGGTACTTGGTCTAAAACCTGGGAGAGTATGTCGATGCCAATTTTCAGAAACCCCTTCTATTAATTTAGGAGGGGTTTTTTGGTTTTAGAGAGTTTCTATAGGATAAGCTCAAACATTAAATTAAATTCTTTTTAATGTTTGGTCAATAAAACACTTATTCTTTTAGTGCCGTACATCCAATTAAACACTAAAAAACTAATTATTTAATGTTTGTGTCAAAAAAAGACTTAAATTTGATGTTGAGAAATATAGTAAACACTAAATATGCCGAAATCTAATGCCCGATATGTTATATTCTTTAAATAAAGATCGCTTAAAGCCGTGGAATGAATTACCTCTTCTACCGATTCATGAAGAGCTCTATAAAAGTGTTGAAGTATATGAGCAATTAGGCAAGGCAAAAGCCGCTTTGGGAAAATTGTTAGGAAGAAGCATAGCTATTCCTAATCAAGGAGTGCTTATAAACAGCATCAGCTTACAAGAAGCTAAAGCATCAAGTGCTATAGAGAACATTTTCACTACCGATGATGAGCTTTATAAAGCTTATAGTGAAGAAAGTACACAGGCAGAAAATCAAAACGTAGCATCCAAAGAAATATTAAAAGCAAGAGAAGCACTTTGGAGCGGATATAATTACTTAAAAGAAAATCCAGAATTCAATAGACAGTATTTTATTAAAATATTTCAGGAAATAAAAGATAGTAAAGACGAATTGCGTTTGCCTTTTGTTGAAACTGTTATACGTCAGGGTGGAAGTGGAGCAAATGCAGGACAAATAACTTACACGCCGCCGCGTGGCGAAGGGATTATAGAAACTAAAATAGACAACCTAATTGATTTTGTAAATAATGATGAGCAATACAACATTGATTCGTTGTTGAAAATGGCCATGGCGCATTTTCAGTTTGAAGCTATACATCCTTTTAGAGATGGAAATGGCCGCACTGGCAGAATTTTTAATATTCATTTTCTTACTCAAAAAAAATTATTGGATCAACCAATTTTATTTTTGAGCCGATATATTATGGATAATAAAGAGGATTATTATTCGGGATTGATGGGAGTATCTCAAAGGGGCGACTGGAAAACTTGGTTGCTTTATATGCTGAGAGCAGTTGAAAGTACTTCTAACATGACTTACCAAAAAATAAACGACATCATTAGCGCTAAGGAAAGCATGTTACATTATATAAAAATAAAAGAAACAAAAATGCGCCAACCAGAAAAACTAGTTGATATGCTTTTTACGCAACCTTATATTAAAGTGAAACATTTAACCGATGCTAAATTATACTCGGAAGTAACAGCAAGAGATTACCTAAATAAATTAGCAGAAATAAGAGTGCTGGAGAAAAAAAACATAGAAGGACGACATTATTTCCTAAACCAAGAATTGTATAGAATATTGTCGGAATAGATTTGTATGTAACGGTATTTATAACACCTCTCAGGGTTATTACATAGCCGTTTAAAAATCTAACAGGTATCTCCCAAAATAAACAAAATACTAAATATGCTAAAAAGGACTTCAATGGTAGTGTCTTATCCAATTTAATTGCTATTTTAATATATCAAAATACACCTATAGTTAGCCCTATGAAACAAATTTTATTTTTACTGAGCGTTTTTATTTACCAAATTAGTAAAGCACAAACTGACTTTACCTGCCTCAATCAATCTAACACCGTTAAAACGTTTACGGCTCCGGATCTTGTTAATAATATTTTTCCCGGTGATTTTAATAACGATGGAAGTACGGATGTAGTTTATTAATATCAGAATGGCCTTAGAGTTTTATTAGCAAACACAGGAGGAAGTTATACGCCGGTAAGTACTCTTACAACAGTTTATAGCATTCCAGATCAAATAACAAGTGCAGATTATAATAAGGATGGAAACCTGGACTTGGCATTATCCTCTAGTAATTATTCGCAAATAGATGTTTTATTAGGTTACGGAAACGGCACATTTGCCACACCTCAAATGTATCATCCAACATACAATGTCAGGTCGATGGTTTCGGTGGATGTTAATAATGATGGTAATGTAGATATAGTATCTGCACTTTCTTCGGGAAGTGTTCACGTGATGTATGGTAGTAGCACAGGTTCTTTTGTATCAGTAGCCAGTACGTATGTTGGAGGTATTACTGAAATCGTATCGGAAGATTTTAATAATGATGGCAGAAAAGATATAGCAGCTATTAATTTGGGTTCCAATAGCGTTTCTATACTACTGGCCCAAGCCACTGGTACTTTAAGTGCCCCGGTAAATTATACGG
>JBEIPP010000049.1:0-19177 GCA_040376995.1 Flavobacteriales bacterium | reverse complement strand
TGAAGTGATAAGATCATATCCTGGATTTTATGCCATATCTATATACAGAGTTGCCAATCAATTACACCGTTTAAATGTTCCTTTTATTCCACGAATTTTAACAGAAATTGCCCATAGTAAAACAGGTATTGATATTCACCCAGGCGCTACAATTGGTAAGCATTTTTTTATTGATCATGGTACAGGAGTGGTAATTGGAGAAACCACACAAATTGGTGATTTTGTTAAACTATATCAAGGAGTAACATTAGGGGCACTAAGTGTCAATAAAGGTATGGCTGAAATAAAACGTCATCCAACTATTGACGATCATGTTGTTATATATTCCGGAGCAACAATCCTCGGTGGTAAAACTATAATTGGCAAAAACTCTATTATAGGAGGAAATGTATGGCTTACAGAAAGCGTTCCTCCAAATTCAGTGGTATATCACAAACCTCAATTAAACGTTGAACAATCAAAATAAATTATGGCAACACTATTAGATTTTATAGGAAATACACCTTTAGTTGAATTAAAAGTAATTAATAAAAACAAAAATGTAAAACTGTTTGCAAAATTAGAAGGGCATAACCCAGGAGGAAGTGTTAAAGATAGAGCTGCCTATGGTTTGATTAAAGGGGCTATTGAAAGAGGTGACATTAAGCCGGGCATGAAATTAATAGAAGCAACCAGCGGCAACACTGGTATTGCATTGGCTATGATTGCACGATTAATGAATGTGGATATTGAAATTGTGATGCCCGAAAATTCAACAAGAGAACGCGTATTAACTATGAAAGCTTTTGGTGCCACGGTAACCTTAACATCTGAAAGTGTGGGAATGGAAGGTGCCATAGATTATGCTGAAAGTAAAGTGAAGCAAGGAGGCTATTTAATGCTTAATCAATTTGCAAACGAAGATAATCCTATGATGCATTACAAAACTACTGGCCCAGAAATATACAGAGATACTAATGGAACAATTACTCATTTTGTTTCTGCTATGGGAACAACTGGAACAATAATGGGAGTTTCAAAATATTTAAAAGAACAAAATTCAGATATTCAAATAATAGGTGCGCAACCAAAAGATGGTGCTAAAATCCCTGGTATCCGCAAATGGCCAGTGGAATATTTGCCTAAAATCTTCGATAAGAATCGTGTCGATCAAATAATCGAGGTTTCGGAGCAAGATGCTAGAATTATGGCTCAAAGGTTAGCTAAGGAAGAAGGAGTATTTGGCGGGATGAGCAGTGGAGGTGCAGTTGCTATTGGATTAAAAGTTGCCGAAAATTTAAAAGAAGGAGTAGTTGTTTGTATTATTTGTGATCGTGGAGATCGCTATCTTTCAACCGATTTATTTGAATAATAAATGCTTTTTCATTGATGGGTTTATTTCAACTTAAGCGTTTCATGATTTCTTGGTTAAGGTAACTGATATCAATATGGTTGGCATCGACAATAATATCCGCTTGATTATAAAATACTTCTCGAACTTTTAATAGATTTTCAATATATAGCAGCATTTCCTCATTATTTTTATCTTTAATTAATGGTCTATTTGTTTTAGCATTACTTAGTCTTTTGAGTAATTCTTGTTCGTTTAATTTTAGATAAATTAAATAACCATTACATTTCATAAACTCAAGGTTATTGTTAAAACATGGCGTTCCACCACCTGTTGCAATTAATGTTTCAGAATTGTTATTTGTACATTCTTTTAAAGCAGTAGTTTCTATATTCCTAAATTCTTCTTCGCCAACATCTTTAAATAAATCAACAATAGATTTATTAAATTTATTAACGATATAATCATCTAGATCAATAAAATTAAATCCTATCTCATTAGCTATTTTTTTTCCTTCAGTTGTTTTTCCGCAACCCATGAATCCACATATATAAATCACTTTATTTTTCATATGTCTAAATTATTGTTTTTTAGTTGTCGTACCTGTCTGCCGACAGGCAGGTGGTATAGCCAGTTATAGTCTCCCGATAGCTATCGGGATGTGTTTGTGTCTCGGCAAACATGGCTATTTCATAATATTATTTAAAAGTGTAATATGCCATTTTTACTAAGAGCGAATTTGTTTTTAATAATTACGTTGCAAATTTAAGAAAAACTTGTAATTCAATAGATTACATTTTTTTATCTTCCAACATAGTTCTTAAAAGAGTAGCTTTTGGTAGGAGCTTTTCCGATTTAACAAAATCGGTAATGTCTAAATGATTGTTTTTTGTTGTGATAACTTGTTCCGAACTTGATTCGGGATTGTATAACAATATTTATATTGTCCCGATAAGCTATCGGGACGTGTTTGTGGTTAAACCCAGATTATGCGATACTTACTGGAGGATAGCAAAAAACAATGAACCGCTACATCATTGACTAATGAAGGCGTACATCAAAGTATTAAACAGGATCCGCATCCACCTGCAACCTATAAATACTTTTTTTATTATTGTATTGAAGCGTATCTATTTCTTGCTTTAATAAATTACGCACTTGAGTTGGAGAATACCCGCGATTTATTTTTAGGAGAATACGCTTGTGATATTGGTCTTTTATTTTAGCTACTAATGGGAATTCAGGTCCAAGCATCATTCCGCCAAATAAAGGCTTTAATTGATTCGCTAATTGCTGGGCAATATCATTTACTACCACTACATCTTTTGAAACTACCGATAATTCAATCACACGAGTAAACGGCGGATAATGAAATTGCTCGCGTTCATTAATTTGTGATTGGTAAAACTGCAGATAATTATCTGCTAATACGTGATTAATAACCGCATGTTCGGGTTGATTGGTTTGTACATACACGGTTCCTTTTTTATCCTTACGCCCTGCCCTACCACTTACCTGTACAATTAATTGATACGCTTTTTCATAAGAGCGGAAATCAGGAAAGTTTAATACGCTATCTACATTTAATACACCAACTACACTCACATTATCAAAATCTAATCCTTTGGTTACCATTTGTGTTCCTACTAAAACATCAATGTTTCCTAATTCAAATTCATCAATTAATTGTTTGTAAGCATATTTACTGCGTGTGGTATCTAAATCCATACGTGCTACTTTAGCAGTTGGAAACAATATTTCTATTTCTTCTTCTATTTTCTCAGTACCAAAACCTTTGTACTTTAAATTATTGTTGCCGCAAGCACCACAACTTGTTGGTGGTTGCATGGTGTACCCGCAATAATGACAACTTAATTTATTAGTTTGCTTATGATAAATCAACGCTACATCGCAATGTGTACAATGCGGTATCCAATTGCAACTCGTACACTCTGTATAAGGCGCAAAACCTCTACGATTTTGAAATAAAATAACTTGTTCTTTTTTAGCTAGAGCCTTGGTAATAGCAGATACTAATTGATGCGAAAAAATACCCTTGTTTTGATGTTGTTGGTTTTCTTTTTTTAAATCACACACCACTGTGACTGGAAGGCTAGCATTACCATGACGCTCGGTAATTCTTACCAAACCAAATTTATTATGAAGTGCGTTATAATAACTTTCAAAAGATGGAGTGGCAGTTCCTAATAACACTTTTGCTTTATGTAAATTAGCTAAATACATGGCTGCATCACGCGCATGATAGCGAGGCGCAGGATCTTGTTGTTTATAGGAATTATCATGCTCTTCGTCAATTATAATTAATCCTAAATTATTAAATGGTAAAAATAAAGCGGAGCGGGTTCCTAAAACAATATTAAAATGTTTAGCGTCAAGTTTATCATCTCCTTCATGTAAAATAGAATTCCATATTTCTACGCGTTCATTTTCACTAAACTTAGAATGATAAATTCCTACAGAGTTTCCAAACACTGCTCTGATACGATTAATCAGCTGAGTAGTTAAAGCAATTTCAGGAACTAAGTATAATACTTGTTTTCCTTGAGCAATAGTTTTATCAATTAAATCAGAATAAATTTCTGTTTTACCTGAACCAGTAACGCCGTGTAATAAAACTGTTTGCTTGGTTTCAAATTGCTGTTCAATTTCTTTTACTGCTTTTATTTGAAAATCGTTTAAAGTTTTATTTGTTTTTTCTTTATTATCAAATAACAAGCGACTTGTTTCTAATTCGGTTTCTATAAAAATTTCTTTTTTCACTAAACCTTTAATAACAGTTGTATCAAAGGATTTTAAAAGAATAGATTTTTTTACTAAACCCAATTGTTTAGCCGTTTCATCAGTTTTTAATAAATGTAAAACCGATAATAAAACTTCAGCTTGTTTAAAGGCTTTTTTCTCAAGCGTATCCAACACTTCTTTTAATTGAAACTCGTTATTTAAAAGATTTGAATTAACACCAATATAATCAATTAATTTAGGCTTATATTTATCTTTTATTTCTTCGTAAATAACGATAGCTCCCTTTTTAATTAGTTTACTAATAAATACCTGCACTGTTTTGATAGAAAGCAGCACGCTTACATCTTCAAAACTTAATGATGCGTTAGTTTGAAGCGCTTCTAAAATAGTATGTTCTTTTTCAGTAAAATAATCATAAGGCATTTCATCCAAACTAAAATCCGGATTAATAGTAATGTGCGATGTACTACTTAATTTCAACCCGCTAGGCAAGGCAGCATTCATCACATCGCCGGGATTACAAACGTAATAATGCGAAATCCAATCCCATAATTGTAATTGTGAAGAGGTTACAATTGGGTTATCATCTAAAATAGTTTCAATATATTTAGCCGCGTAATCTTTTGGAGGATTAGTATGAACTGTATAAACAATACCTGTATAGAATTTAGATTTTCCAAATTGAACAATCACACGTTTACCAATAGCTATAAACTCATTCATTTCTTTTGGTATACGATACGTGAATTTATTAGCTACAGATAGCGGAACAATAATATCTATAAATAATGTATCGTTACTTTCCATTATTAACTAATTAAAGCTGCCAAAAACACCCCTGCGATCATCGACATAATTTTAGCTAAATTGTAACGATGATTCTCGCCTGTTTCAAACATAATAGCAGTAGAGATATGTAAGAAAATACCAATTACAACCGCGAAGGATAATTTTAAAAATCCATCATAATTTTGAACACCAACTGAATTTAGAACAAAACTAATTAAGCATCCTAATGGGGCCATTAAAGCAAACCCTAATAATAACAATGCTGTTTTAAATTTAGATGTTTTATGCTCCAGTAATAAAGTCACAAAAGCAATTGCAATAGGAATATTATGAATGGTTATACCAAACACTAAGGATTGTTGAGTTGATAATACAGCTTGAGAATGTGCGTCAATGATTCCACTTTGATAAATAGGTAAGCCTTCAAGTAATGAATGCAGGTACAAACCAACGATCATACCTAAAGGCAAATGTTTTTCACATGAATGAGAATGAGCATGAGTATGACCATGTTCAATACCTGTACTAAAATATTCTAAAACAATTTGAATAAAAAAACCAACCAAAATAAATAAACCAACAGTTTTTTTATTTGTTCCTTCATAGCACTCTGGTAATAAATGAGTAACAGAAATTGCAAATAAATAAGCTGCACTAAAGGCTAATAAAAAACGTAAGTTTTGTGCTTCAATTTTAAACGACAAAAAAATAAGCCCTGTAATTAATATAGGCAATGATAATAATATCGTTAATAACCAAAGACTCATTTTCTCTGTAAAACTAAAATTAAACGTGGTGATATATTTACATCAAATTCTTGTAACTGGTAATTTCCAAAAGTGTTTAATATCGTTAAGTTACATTCTCTTGCTAGTTTTTCAAAATAAGATTTATCAAATAATTTCACTCGTTCTTCAAAATTAAACTCATGACCATTATCTATAAAACTAATGTTTTTAACAACCGTTATTCCTTCTATTTTTTTTTTGACATTAAATGTAATACCATCAATTGTAATTACATCTGTTTCTTTAATAATACCTTTCACGTATTCCGAATTCAAGTAATCAAATACAAATAATCCTTTTGATTTTAAGCCTTTTCGAACAGCATCAAATACCTGTAAGTCATCTTCTCGTTTTTCGAAATAACCAAAACTTGTAAATACATTAAACACTACATCAAAATAATTAGTGCGGAATAATTTTCGCATATCATGTTGATAGAATTCTAATGAATCATTTGCGCTTTTATTGGCTTCTAAAATACTTTGCTCTGATAAATCGGTTCCAATAACATTAAAGCCTTTTTTATTCAAATAAATACTATGCCTTCCTTTACCACAGCATAAATCCCAACAAATTGCACCTAACTTTAATTTCAACAATTCAGTAATATTATCAATGAATAAAGAAGCTTCAGAGTAATCTCTATTCTTATACAGAATATGATAATAAGGTGTATCAAACCAAGAAGAAAACCACTCTTTTTGCATAGTTCACAAAGGTATTAAAACAAAAACACCGAACTATAAAAGCTCGGCGTTTTTTTAAATGAATTAAAATATATTATCTAGCAATAACTCTTACATATTGATAAGGACTATATTTTTTAGTATTTTGGTAATCTGCATCATAAATAGGACCTCTTACCGCAGAAAATATTAAAAAATTAATTTTACTAGCATCGCCTCCTTTAGCTGTTACAGCAGCCTTAATTTTTTCTTCCATTTTATTGGCACGAGACTGAGCTAACTCTTTATTATTAGGGAATGTACGAGTAGGAACTTGAGATGCACTAGACATAATTTTAACTGTTGGCGTACACTCTTTCATTTTACTTACAATTCCATCAACTAAAATCTCCCAATCTTTAGCTTCCTCTATCTCATTTTTATTGTATCCAAAATTTTGTTTGAATCTCACTGGAGAACCACAAGCTACATTTGGTGTATAATTTATATTGTCTGTGTATTTCTCCTCTTTAACAGCAACTGGTGAATCATCAAGGTATAATATTTGTGTAATAGATTTACTACCTTTTAAGCCAACTGTATTAAAAGTATTAACATTTGATTTTTTGCCATTTACTTCAGCTACTATTGTATAACGTTTATCGAATACTAAAGCAGTTCCATCTTTTTTTCCATTAATATCTACATCAAAATTAATAACTGAGCCACCTTTTTCTGTTAAAGAAATTTTAGCATTTGAAACTGGAGTTTGATCTTTTTTATTATTTAATACAATAGTATTTAAAACGACTCCCTTGTTTTTAACTTTAACAGCTCCTAACAATGAAACTGGTTCTAAATTAATTTCCTTTTTAATTTCTTGATAAGCTACATCACTTGAAACAAATATATCTTCATTATAAAACTCCTCACCTTTTGATTTATATGAGAAATTATAATTTTTATTTGGAGGTAATATGGTAGCAAATGTTCCATTCTCTCTTGGCTTATATTTTCCTACAATTTCTCCAGTTTCTTTATTAGTTACAATAATTTCTAAATCGTCTGGTAATTTTTCTCCATCTGCAGGCAAAATAGACCCTTTAAATAAAGCCAATGGTTTTTCTTTAACATCGGGAATAAACATTTTGTAAATATCTTTTTCTCCATAACCACCATCTTTAGCAGAAGAAAAATATCCTCTTGTTCCATCAGGAGACGTTACAAAGAATACATCATCATCTGGCGTATTAATAGGGAAACGCATGTTTTCTGGCTCAGAAAATTTCTTATCTTCATCCATAATAGATGCAAATAAATCAAACCCTCCCATTGTTTTATGTCCTCTGGATGCGAAAATTAAAGTAATACCATCAGGATGAATAAAAGGGCCGTCTTCATCATACTTAGTATTAATAGTTGGTCCTAAATTTAAAGCTTTACTCCAAGCTCCATTAGGTAATTTTACACAACGGTAAATATCTCTACCACCAAATCCACCTGGCCTGTCAGAAACAAAATATAAAGTATTGTTGTCAGCAGTTATACAAGCATGTGGTTCCCAATATTTAGAATTAATATCAGAGCCAAAACTTTGTAAAAAACTCCACTCTTTTCCATCCCAAGTACTATAATAAAGATTTCCATTACCACCATCATCTTTAAATACAATTAAGGTTTGTCCATCTGTTGTTAAATTAACTGAGGCTTCATGGCCATTGGTATTAATAAATTGTGATATAGATTTTGGAGAAGTCCAAGTTCCATTTTCATCTTTATAAGCTACAACAATATCTTCGCAGAATTGTCCTTCAGGAGTTTTCTCTCCTCCAGTACTAGTATTTCTTCTTGTTGTATAAATCAAAGAAGCCTCATCTGCACTTAATACTGGACTATAATCAGGATATGAGCTATTTATACTATCTCCTAAGTTTTCAATTTTTACATTGATTGGAGTTGCCACTAACTCTTTTGCATAAACTGTTTGAGCTCTATAATACGCAACATCTTCTTTTGTTGATTTATCTTTTACGTAATTTTTCTCAAATATATCGTATTGAGCTAACGCTTCATCAAATTTATAATTGATATGTAATGATTTTCCATAATAAAAATGAGCTAATGGAGGAGCTGATTTCTCAGAAGGATCGTCATATCTATAGTTTTTAGACACATCAGAAATTGCTCTTGAAAAGTAATACTCAGCTTTTCCTTTATTCATAGAAGAATTTAAATAACAAAAACCAACATTAAAATTAATATTGGCAGATGATGAATCTAACTGATACGCAAGTAAATAATTCCTTAAAGCGACATCATAGTTTTCTTCTCCAATTAAAAAATTTCCCTCTTTAAAATAGTCTGAATATTTTACTGTAGGCAATTGAGCTTTAATTACATTAACGCCAAAAAATATCGCAATAATAAATAAATAATACTTCTTTTTCATTTTGATTTTTGTTTAACAAGTTAGCAAAAATAACATTATTTGGTTAAAAACTCTTATTTTTAAAATAAAAAGAGGCTGTTTCAAAAGTAATTTTGTCAGTTTTTAATCTAATATAAAGCCCGCTAATCGTTAAGATTGCGGTCTTTGTCTATTCTTTCAGCCTGTTTTTGAGACTTTTTGAGACAACATCTTTTTAATAAAATCTAAAGATCGATTTAGGAAATCCTAGTAACATCCCAATTTTCCATATAATCAGCTACTTTTCTTAAAAAACTACCTCCTAAAGACCCATCAACTACTCTATGATCATATGATAATGACAAGAACATGAAATGCCTAATCGCAATCACATCTCCTTGAGGTGTTTCAATAACCGCAGGCTTCTTTTTGATAGAGCCTACTGCTAAAATAGCAACTTGTGGTTGTAAAATGATTGGCGTACCCATAATATTACCAAAACTACCAACATTTGTTAATGTGAAAGTTCCTCCTTGAATTTCATCTGGAGCTAACTTATTAGCACGAGCTCTATTTGCCAAATCATTTACATCTTTAGTAATTCCTACTAAATTCTTTTGATCTGCATTTTTAATAACTGGTACAATTAAGTTGCCTGAAGGTAAAGCTGCAGCCATACCTACATTAATATTTTTACGTTTAATAATTTTTGTTCCCGTTTGATCAACAGACACATTAATTAAAGGGAAATCTTTAATAGCTTTAGCTACACATTCAATAAATAAAGGAGTAAACGTAATTTTTTCACCTTCACGTTTTTCGAAATCTTTTTTAATTCTATCTCTCCATTGAACTAAGTTAGTTACATCAGCCTCCACAAAAGAAGTTACATGAGGAGACACATGCTTACTCATTACCATATTATCGGCAATGATTTTACGCATACGTTCCATTTCAATGATTTCGTCGCCAGCACCAACTGAAACAGCAGGACGTTGAACTAAAACTGTATTATCTGGTACACCAACTGTAGATTTTGGTGCAGCTGATGAAGCAGCAGGAGTTGAAATTATTGAAACAGGAGTAGAAGATGATTGCTTATTTCTATTAGGTAAATAAGCTAAAATATCCGCTTTCGTCACTCTTCCATCCTGCCCAGATCCTTTAATAGAATCTAGTTCAGCTAAAGAAATACCTTCTTCTTTAGCAATACTCTTCACTAAGGGTGAATAAAACTTATCTGAAGACGAAAAATCAACAACAGCCGCTGGAGCAGAAGCTACCGCAGCAGAAGTTGTAGTTGCCGCAGCTGTTTGTGCTGGAGCAGCTGTTTTTGGAGCCTCAGCAACTGAAGCATTAGCATCAGAAGAGATAACAGCAATAACAGCACCTACCTGAACAACATCATTTTCGTTAAATAACTTTTTGATTAATTTACCTTCAAATGGAGAAGGAATTTCTGAGTCAACCTTATCAGTTGCTATTTCTAGAACAGTTTCATCAATTTTAATTGAATCACCTTCGTTTTTAGTCCATTTAATAATCGTTGCTTCTGCAACACTTTCGCCCATTTTGGGCATTGTTAATTCAAATTGAGCCATTGTCAGTAAATAATGTAGAACGCAAAAATAACGTAATCTAGCTATTACACAAATTTTATTAAAAAAGATTTTTTAGTCTTGTCCTAATTTTAATTTCTTTTTCGCTAATTAACTAGCTAATACCTCAATAAATCCAACAGAATCAGATTTTTTGATAGTTAAAGACTTCGAATAATTAAGTATATTCTGAATCAATGAGTCAGATGGCTCAATTTCGTCAACTAAAGTTGCCTTTTGTTGCTTGTTTTTAGAAGTTTTTAATATTGTAGAAACAAGAGTAGATGTTTTATGCATAGGCAGTATAAGGAGTTATTTGTTAGATAACGAGGGATATTTTCATTTATTGTGTCGATTTAGAAAAAATTAAAAAAATCACCCATTTATCCTAAAATAAACTTAATGAAGCCTTGATTTTGAGCGTTTTTTTTATTTAATTTTGTTTAAAATTTCCCTCAAAAACTATGTCAATTAAATCAATCTTAGCTGTGTTTTTTATCACAGCATTATCCATTTGTGGATTAACTTACTATTCATCTACTTCTGCAAAAAATGATTCAGGATTTATTAATCCTGCATACAAAGAATATATCGCAGCCTACACAGCAGGATATGTTTCAGTTGAAAGTAAAATATTAATTGTTTTGCAAGAAGAAAGCACTTTAGAAATTGAAGAAGGTAAAGAAGTAGATAACACCTTATTTGAGTTCAGTCCAAGTATCGACGGGAAATTAACTTGGATTGATAAAAAAACTATTGCGTTTAAACCTGCTGTAAAATTAAACAGTGGCCAAACATACAAAGCTAGTTTTCATTTAGGAAATGTGCTGACTGTTAGTGATGATTTAAAAGAATTTGAATTTGAATTCTCAACTTTAAAACAAGCAATGGAAATAACCGTTGATGAATTTAAAACAGATGAGAAAAATAATTTACAAATTGAAGGAACTTTAACGACTGCTGATTTTGCAGACAATGCATTAATAGAAAAAACGACTCAAGCTACACAAGGCTCAAACTCATTACAAATTAAATGGTTGCACGAGAATTCAACAACACATCATTTTACAATTAATGATGTAATTAAAGGAAAAGGTAATGTGACTATTTCATATAATGGAGAACCAATTGGAGCGGCAGAAAAAAACACTCAAGAAATTACTATTCCAAATTCAAATGAATTTACTTTATTAAATGTCCTTATCAATAACGAACCAGATCAGTATGTGACTTTACAGTTTTCTGATAAAATTGATCCTAATCAAAACTTAGACGGATTGATTTCTATTACAAATCCTAACGGAGCGGCAACCGTTTCTGAATACGACTATAGTGAAAATAACAATGAGAAATTACCAGTTAAAGAATCTAAACTAACCTACTTAATCGAAAATAATTCTATTAAAATATACACTAACGAACGCTTTGTAGATAGCAGAGAATTAAACATTAGCAATGGTGTAAAAAGTAACGAAGGCAAACATTTAAAAGAAGCAATTGTATATAATTTATTTTTTGAAGATTTAAAACCAAGTGCTCGTTTAGTTGGTAAAGGTGTTATACTTCCAAATTCCAGCGGATTGATTTTTCCTTTTGAAGCGGTAAACTTAAATGCAGTAGATGTTCGTATTACTCGTATTTACGAAAATAACATGTTACAATTTTTACAAGTCAATAGCCTTGATGGCAATCAGGAATTAAGACGTGTAGGTAAATTAATTATCAAAAAGAAAATTGCATTACAAAACAATGGTAACCCTACTCGCAACAAATGGAATAAATATTCTATTGATTTATCATCCTTAATAAAAGCAGAGCCAGGTGCTTTATACAATATTCGTTTAAGTTTTAATCGCAATTACTCAACCTACAACTGCCAAGGCGATACTAGTTCAAAAGGAGAAGATGATGTGTATCTAGATAACGAATCTAATGAAGATGAAAGAGATTGGGATTATTACAATTCTTATGATGATTATTATGACGATTACTATTACTACGATTATTCGGAGAGAAATAATCCTTGTTCTCGCGCATACTACAATAATAAATCAGTTAACAGAAACATCTTGGCAACCAATATTGGTTTAATTGCTAAGCGAGGAAATAATGGAGAAATTAGTGTATTTACTTCTGATTTAATTTCAACGAAGCCATTAGGAAATGTAGTCATTGAAGCTTTTGATTACCAACAACAAAAATTAAAACAAGTCACCACTAATGGAGATGGCTTTGCTGTTTTAGAAACTAAACAAAAACCGTTTGTACTCATTGCCAAACGCGGGCAAGAACGCACTTACTTAAAATTAGATGACGGTAACTCATTATCATTAAGTTCGTTTGAAGTAGATGGCGACGTAGTTCAAAAAGGAATCAAAGGATTTATTTATGGAGAACGTGGCGTGTGGCGCCCTGGAGATAGTTTATTTTTATCTTTTATTATAGAAAACAAAACCAAAGCATTTCCCGAAAACTATCCAGCATCATTAGAATTAATAAATCCACAAGGACAAGTCGTTCAAAAATTAACACGCACTAAGCACGTTGATGGTTTTTATAACTTTTCTACTAAAACCGAAAATGCTTCGCCTACGGGAGTGTATTTAGCAAAAGTAAAAGTAGGCGGTGCTGTATTTACTAAAAATATTCGTATTGAAACGATTATGCCAAATCGTTTAAAAATAAATTTAGTCCCGATAGCTATCGGGAACAAGAAAGATAAAATTTACAGTAGCGATTTAAGTTTAAATAGCAATCTATACATTAATTGGTTGCATGGAGCACCTGGTAGAAACTTAGAAACAAAAATTGATGTATCCTTATCGCAAATCACTACTGAATTTAAAGGCTACAAAGGATACATCTTCGATAATCCTGCTCAAAATTTTTATTCAGAAACGCAAACTATTTTTAATGGACGAACTGATGATAATGGAACAACCTCTGTTAACGCACAATTAAGCGACACCAAAAATGCACCAGGATTTTTAGCAGCTAACTTTACAATTAGAGCATTTGAAGAAGGCGGTTCTTTTAGTACAGATAGATTCACCATTCCTGTTTCGCCATTCAATAATTATGTGGGAATTAAAGTTCCTGAAACAAAAGTTGATGAGCAATATTTAGAAACTGATATTGCTCACAATGTAGAAATTGCAACGGTTGATGAGTTTGGTAAAGCAACATCTCGTTCTAATATCGAAGTGAAAGTTTATAAATTAGACTGGCGCTGGTGGTGGGATAATTACAACCAAGATTTATCTTCCTACATTGGAAGTAATTACCATGAACCAATTTATACTGAACAAATTTCCTCATCAAACGGAAAAGCAAATTTCAAATTACGAGTGAATCGTCCATCATGGGGAAGATATTTAGTGTATGTGAAAGATGTGGAAAGCGGACATGCCTGCGGAAAGGTTGTATTTATTGATTGGCCAAGCTGGGCAGGTAAATCGCCAAAAGGAAATGAAGGAAGTAATGTATTAACGGTTAATACTGATAAAGAAGAATATACAGTTGGTGAGAAAGCAAAAATTTTAATTCCAAGCCCTAAAGGTGGTAAAGCACTAATTAATATCGAAAATGGAAGTCGTACCTTATTAAGCAAATGGATTGATACGAAAGAAGGTGTAACAGAATATGAATTTTCGGTAACCAAAGAAATGACTCCAAATATTTATGTGTTTGTACATTTAATTCAACCACATGCACAAACCGTAAACGATTTACCAATTCGTTTATATGGGGTGGCTTCATTAATGATTAAAGATGAAAACACAATTTTAAAACCAAAAATAAAAACCGATGCTGTTTGGAAACCGGAGAGCCAAGCTATCGTAAAAGTTAGTGAAGAAAACGGGAAAGAGATGGCCTATACCCTAGCTATTGTTGATGAAGGTTTATTAGACATTACACGTTTTAAAACTCCTGACCCTTGGAAAGCATTTTACGCTAAAGAAGCGCTTGGTGTAAAAACATGGGATATTTACGATAATGTGATTGGTGCTTTTGGAAATGCCATGAGCCGTATTTTATCGATTGGTGGTGATGACGCCACTAATAATAAACCAGAAAATAGCACTTTACGTTTTAAACCAATGGTTCGTTTTGTGGGACCATTTCATTTAAAGAAAGGTGAAACAGCATCTCATAAAATTGACATTCCGCAATATGTAGGTTCTGTAAGAGTCATGGTTGTTGCTGGTTATCAAGGAGCTTATGGCAATGCCGAAAAAGCAGTACCGGTTCGTAAACCATTAATGATTTTATCAACCTTACCAAGAGTATTAGGTCCGGGTGAAGAAGTGAATTTACCGGTAACGGTTTTTGCGATGGAGAAAAAAGTAAAAAATGCAACCGTCACAATTACAACAGACAAATTAATACAATCTGTAGATGGTAATTCACAAACAGTAAGTTTCAATTCAATTGGAGATAAGGTTATTAATTTTAAATTAAAAATCAAGGATGCTTTAGGCGTTTCTAAAATTAAAATTGTGGCAAAGGGTGCCGGAGAAACATCAAGTGAAACTATTGAAATTGCTGTAAGAGCTAATAATCCTAGTGTAACAGATGCAGATGAATATGTATTAACTTCTAATAAAAATTTATCCACTAATTATGTTCCAATTGGCATGAGTGGCACTAATAAAGCCTTTATTGAATTATCGACTTTGCCATCCATCAATTTATCGCAGCGCTTAGAGTATTTGGTTCAATATCCTCACGGTTGTGTAGAGCAAACAACCTCATCGGTGTTTGCAGGATTGTACTTAAATGACATCACGGATTTAAGCAATACTCAAAAAGAATTTATTGATAAAGCAACAAAGGTGGCTATTAATAGATTAAAAGGATTCCAAACATCTAGCGGAGGTTTATCTTACTGGCCAGGATTAAATAGCGCTGATGAATGGGGAACAAATTATGCGGGGCATTTTTTAATTGAAGCAAAAACAAAAGGCTATTCATTACCTTATGGATTGTTAGATAATTGGAAAAAATACCAAAAACAAAAAGCGCAAAGTTTCACTAGCAATAAAAATACAGCTTACTATGGCGAAGATTTAACGCAAGCCTACCGCTTATATACACTCGCCTTAGCAGGTGTACCAGAGTTAGGTGCTATGAATCGTTTAAAAGAAAAAGCAAGTTTATCTAACGAAGCAAAATGGCGTTTATCAGCTGCTTATGCGTTAATTGGTGAAACCGAAGTGGCTAAAAAAATGATTTACAATGTGCCATCCACTCCAAAAGCTTACCAAGATTATTATTACACCTATGGAAGTTTAGAACGTGATGATGCCATGATTTTAGAAACGATGACGTTATTAAAAGATAATAGTAATGCATTTTTAAAAGTAAAAGCATTAGCAGCTAAATTGGGGAATAATGACTATTGGTTCAGTACACAATCTACAGCTTACTGTTTAATGGCCATCAGCAAGTATGCAAAAGTTAATGGAGCAAATTCAAATGTAATTGCTGATGTAAAAATTGGATCTGAAACTATTGCCCTTTCTGATTTCTCAAAAACAAAATTCAAGATGATTGAATTGAAAAATGCAAATGCATCTGCACCAATAAAAGTAACTGTAAAAGGTAGAGGTAATTTATTTGCTCGTATTGTCAAACAAGGTATTCCAAAAGCCGGAATGGAAACCGATAAGTTTAGTAATTTAGAATTAATCGTGAATTACAAAACATTGAATGGCAATCCAATTGATGTAACTAACTTAGAGCAAGGGACAGATTTCATGGCAGAAGTTACTATTAAAAATCCTGGAGTAAGAGGTATGTATCGTAACTTAGCCTTATCACAAATCTTTGCCAGTGGTTGGGAAATTCGTAACCAACGTTTAGATAACGTCACTTATTCAAAAGGCGATGTTCCAACTTATCAAGACATTAGAGATGATAGAGTGTACTCTTATTTTGATTTAGGAGCAGGTTCCGTTAAAACATTTAAAGTGTTATTAAATGCTTCTTATAACGGAACGTACTATTTACCAGGGATAAATTGTGAAGCTATGTACGACAACAGCGTTAGCGCTCATATATCGGGCAAATGGGTAACAGTCAAAAAGCAAGGAGAGGCACTATAACATACATTTATTTAAAAAAATAAACTTTTTACCAGAAAGACAGTTCTTTTAACAATGATCGATATTAAACTACTTAATATTTAAAAGTGATGAAATACATTAACGTAAAAGGTAAAAAAACTATGTTGAGCTTCATGTTCTTCATTTCTTCATGTTCTATTGATTTGTATGCCCAATTTTTAAATAATATAGAAGGTTCTTATTTTTTTGGATCAAATATTAATAAAAAATCGGATCGTGAATTTGGAGATACAAATCCTAACGGTATTGAGTTAAGCTTTAGTAAAAACAGAAAAGGCAATAATTATTGGGAGAAATCTTACAATTATCCACAAATTGGCTGGTCCCTAAAATGGTTTGATCACAAAAACAAATATTTAGGACATTCGTTTTGCTTAAACCGATATGTCAACTTAGTTTTATGGAGGAATAAACACTTTGATTCCTATTTTAAACTCTCTCAAGGAATCATGTATGCAAGTAAAATTTATCAATCTGGAGACAAATTCAATAAAAGATATAATAATGCAGTTGGTCAAAGACTAAATTTTTCAACTGAATTAGGCTTGGGTATAAATATATACCCTACCGAAAAAATTGGAATGAGTTGTGAAACATTTTTAACGCATTTTTCAAATGGAGCTATGTCAGATCCAAATGATGGCATGAATTTATTAATGATTAAATTTGGTCTGATCTATATGATGGAGAGTAGAAATAATATTCTTTATAGTAAACCAGAAAAAACAGAATTTGATAAGAAAATCAGATTTAATATTAATATTTCAGGAGGAGTAAAACAAATAAACTCTGAAAGCGAAAAAAAACATCTATTAATAACTATATCTCCTTATTTTGATAAAAAATTATCCCATATCAATAGTATAAATTTTGGCGCAGATTTATTTATGAACACAGCCGAAAAATATCGGATTGATAATAATATAAACTTGGCAGGGACGGATTTTAAGCGTATTGGAATATCGATAGACCATGAATTATTAATTGGCCCTACAGGGATACTAACTCAAATTGGTTATCATGTGTATTCTCCATATCCAGCTATTTCGCGTTTTTATCAAAAATATGGCATGAAGTATTATCTGTCAAATAAAATTTTTACCTCATTCTCAGTAAGAATATTTAATTTGGAGGTTTCTGACGAAACTACTTTTGGAATCGGAGTGAGATTATAAATAAAATAAAATTATGAAACTAGATATATTAGCCATAGGCGTGCACCCAGATGATATTGAATTATCAGCATCAGGAACTATTTTAAAACATATTGCCTTAGGAAAAAAAGTTGGTCTTTTAGATTTAACCAAAGGAGAACTAGGCACTCGCGGTAACGCCATTTTAAGAACTGAAGAAGCAACTAAAGCAGCAAACATCTTAGGTGTTTCGGTTAGAGAGCAGTTAGATATGGCTGATGGTTTTTTTGAAAACAACGAAGCTCACCAAAAACAAATCATCCAAATCATCAGAAAATACCAACCAGAAATTATATTATGTAATGCTGTTTCTGATAGACATCCCGATCATGGACGAGCCGCTAAATTAACAACTGACGCTTGTTTTTATGCTGGTTTAATGAAGATTGAAACAAAAGATAACAATACTGTTCAAGCAGCATGGCGACCAAAAGCAGTATATCATTACATACAAGATAATTTTATTGAACCTGATTTTGTGGTTGACATCACTCCTTTTATGGATAAAAAAATGGAATCCATTATGGCCTATTCTTCCCAATTTTTTGATCCAAATTCAAAAGAACCTGCAACTCCTATTTCTACCAAAAATTTCATAGAATATGTGAAAGCAAAATCTAGCTTATTTGGAAGAGCCATTAATTGCGACTATGCCGAAGGATTTACCGTGAATAGATATATTGGTGTTGAAAATTTATTTGATTTGCGATAGTCAGATTACCACAAAGACACAGAGAACTCGGAGGAAAGAAAAAAGGATCAGTTCCAAAACCTTAATTTAACCCAGATTACGCATTAGAAAATCTATTACGAGCTGAAACCTCTTCAAAACAGAACGCTTTGCCACTTTTTCTCCTTCATCATAGAGGTTACTATGCTTCAGTCAAAAAAGTGTCTGTTTTATTAAGCTTTCAACTCTCATTACGATTCCTAATGCATAATCTGGGTTTAAAAGCTTGAACGAAAAATATTCTGGGATGACTTTTAATGAAAGACTTTATGTAAGTGGTTTATTAAATAAGTTTGATAAAGCAGTTGAAAAAAAAGATGTAAAAAAAGTAATTCTATTACTTAAGAATGCAGAACTTACTGATGACTCTATAGAACCTATATTGGAAAAATTGGGATTGAAATAATCTAATAATTAATACGGCTATGCAAAATCTCTCTGTGCTCTCCGTGCCTCTGTAGTGAACTCAATCCCTCACCCACTTTCTTGTTTCCCTTCCTTCTTGTTTAAACACTTGCCAATGTTCGAATAGGCTTACATACATCTCCTTGACACAACATATCATAATGAGGGTTTATTTGTAATCCCGAAGCTATCGGGAGGCATCTGTATAAACGCAAAAAGCCTCGCTATTACTAGCAAGGCTTTCTGAAAATTGGCATCGACATACTCTCCCAGGTTTTAGACCAAGTACCATCTGCGCTGGTGGGCTTAACTTCTCTGTTCGGAATGGGAAGAGGTGATCCCCACCGCTATAGACGCCATAAAGGGATCATTAGATTTAAG
>JBEIPP010000259.1:0-2988 GCA_040376995.1 Flavobacteriales bacterium | reverse complement strand
TTAATTACGAGAGCCGTCCGCTCCGCTGCGTGTGCCGTGAATGAATAGACGCTTGTATGTTTATTCAATGTTGTATAAAAGATGGTAGTAGGTCTACCAGTGTCGCTGTGCAAGCGGAGGCATTAAACCCCCCGCTAGTTGGAGTTTAGCGTAGCGTAACTTCAACTAATAATAATTAAGTAGTACTTGCCAGTTTATAACTGGCCTTTATTATTTTTGAATATGAGTAAATAATTATTCAGGTTTTCTAATAAAGTAAGGTTTTTCAAGTACCCAGCCCAAACCTTTAGTAAGATAATCGAGTACAGGTTTTTGTAGTTCGGGTGTAGCAGAGAAATCAAAGAACATTCCGTGTCCTGCCACAGTGTTATTGTCCCAACGTTCAGCCATATCAATCACAATGGCTTCAAGGGGCGTATCTTTTTGGTAGGTTCTTTCATTTTCAACTGTACCAAAATGTTCAAAGAAATTATTGAGGTTATCGGACATCATAGAGCAGCAATGTTTTTAGCAAAGAAGTCTTTAAATTTTTTCTTGGTCAGGAAAGTATCAATCATTTTAAAGACCATACTTTTTTCTTCGGGTTCAAGTTCTGCAATTAATTTTACTTGTTCCATTAGGCTTTTATCTTCTACGGTTACATCATCGGGCATTTTGCCGTTAAAGTTTACCAGCTTGTCAATAGTCATTCCGAAATACTTCGCAACTGTGTTTATTGCCTCAATAGAAAGTTCTCTTTCGCTGCTTTCTACCTTAGAGTAATTAGAGCGGTGCATGTGTACCAATTCAGCTATTTGCTGCTGGGTTAACCCCGCTAGTTGGAGTTTAGGCTTTTTTAGCCGCAACTTCAACGTAAATAAAATGTAGTAAGTGCCAGTTTGTAACTGGCATTTATTATTTTTGGTACATAAAATAAAGTAAGATGAGTACAGTCTATCAACTAAAAATTAGTTTACAAGAAACAACCCCTATCATATGGCGTAGTATATTAGTAAAATCAGATATAACGTTTTTAGAGTTGCACCTAAGCATACAATTAGCTATGGGATGGACAAACAGCCATCTGTTTGAGTTTAAGATAGGCGAATTAAACATAGGTTTAGCAAGCGATGAAGATGACTTTATGGAAGAAGATACCTTAGATGCAGGCGAAGAACTTCTATCAAACTATATTACCAAACAAGGCGCAAGCTTTACCTACATTTATGATTTTGGCGATGAGTGGATACATCGTATAGAGCTAGAGCAAATCCAAACACTTGATAAGACCATAAAATACCCGGTATGTATATCCGGAGCCATGAACTGCCCACCCGAAAATTGTGGCGGTACTTATGGCTATTATGAAAACTTAGCCATCCTCAAAAATCCCGAAGATGAGAGCTACGAAGAAATTAAAGAATGGATGGGAGCAAATTATAGCCCCGAACACTTTGATTTAATAGCTACCAACAAACAATTACAAAAAACATCACGTTATTTAAAAAAGATGTATGAGTAAACAGCGTGTTATATGTTTTTTAGAGTTTAATTAATGGTGTAATTGCTGAACAGCCGCTTTAAACAAGTAGGCTTCAATCACTTCTTTAATGATATGTTTTTTGTCTTTAGGAAGTTTTTCAAGGCGTTGAAATTGCGATAATAATTCCTTGTCGCTAATGGCACTGGTAGCCTTATCATCAATGCTGCCACTCATTAAAAAATCAGTAGTAACATCAAGTGCTTCCGCCGCCGCTCGTTGGAGTTTAGACTTTTTCAGCCGTAACTTCAACGTTTTAATTACGAGAGCCGTTTGCAACGGCGTTTATTAATTTTAGCTAGCGTGCGCTTTACGAATCTTAGCATCACGAATGTAAGTATCAATCAAATCAAACAAAGTATTACGTTTAGGTTCTTCGAGCAGTTCAATCCAGCTCCGCCGCATATGCGTTAACGTCACACACAGGCTCCGCTGCATTTGCAATGCTGCGGTAAATTAAAACAAAAGAACTATAGTTAATCGCTATGGTTTTTTATTGTTCATACTCATATGAGTAAACATCTGTTTTA
Source organism: Flavobacteriales bacterium (assembly GCA_040376995.1). Classification (GTDB taxonomy): domain Bacteria; phylum Bacteroidota; class Bacteroidia; order B-17B0; family Aurantibacillaceae; genus UBA4416. Next base: position 939 of record JBEIPP010000259.1, on the reverse strand, counting down.
ACACAGGCATTACAATTTGAATAACGTAAGCATCGTTTATAATAACCTTTCCCTTGTATGGTTTAACTAAGGCATTGGCTTGATCAATAATGCTATTGTATTTATGTAACACAATGGTAAAGCCATTGGTGTTTTGTTTTATAAAATCAGGATTTTGTAACAAGGCACTAATGTTTTTTAATACAGTATCAGGCTCTCTATCGCGTTCAATAAGTGGTTTAAATACAAAACCACTATGGGCATCAACAAACATAAAAATAAACACATCGCCATCTTTTTGGGTTGGCATATCGGCAGGGAACAAACACACGTACTGTAAGGGTTTGGTGGCTTTAAGTATCATACTATTATTTGCTATATGCTTTACGTGCTTTAGCATCACGTAATAAAGCGTTAAGAGTTGAGTTTATTTGTTTTTTATCTTCATCATTTAGTTTTTGTATATCCATTACTTGATGTAAAACTTCATTATCCAAATCAACATCAGTAATACCAACTAAAAAATCAAGAGACACGCCTAAAGCGTTAGCTATATTAGTAGCCACATCAATAGAGGGCTTCACCTCGTTACGTTCGTAACGACCAATCACTGGGGCGTGTACGCCTATCTGTTTAGTCAGTTCATCTTGACTAACTTTTTTCTTTTTTCGGATGCTTAATAACTGTTCACCAAACAACATAAATGCTCTATTTAAATAACAAAATTAATGATAAGCGTAAAAATATAAAACAAATACTATCTAATGAAATCATAAATAGTTTGTTTATATAAAACAGATACTTTACATTTGAAACCACAACTATCCGAAAGTTAAATTTTAAAAAGTGACAGAAAATTTTCAAACCTTTGAGGTATCGAAACCTTTAAAAAAGTATGAGCCTTTTCTGCCGCAACAAAAATAACAATAAACCTGTAATTCGTCAGGTTATAGATTTAAT
>JBEIPP010000044.1:0-20970 GCA_040376995.1 Flavobacteriales bacterium | reverse complement strand
TCCTTCATCATAGTGGTTACTATGCTTCAGTCAAAAAAGTGTCTGTTTTATTAAGCTTTCAACTCTCATTACGATTCCTAATGCATAATCTGGGTTAAATATAACTAAATCAGAAAGCAAAAAAAATCCTTCCGCCAGCTGGAGGAAGGATTTTAAGCAATTTAAAAAGTTTAACCCTTAATTATACCCTAGTCAATTGCATTTATCTTAATTTAAATTAATAGCAGGAATTTTTCCTTCTTTAATTAAATTGATTGTTTTTTGTTTATGATCTTCGAAACTACCAAATGCTAAAGCATCTAACATTTCTGAACGAGACATATTTGGATTACCAAATTGTTTCTTAATATCTTCCGCACAACGATCAACGTATTTTTCAAATTTATTAGGATCCCATAAATAATCTTTTTTTATAGCTTCTTTTTCAATTTTAAATTCTTCGGGTAAACCACCTTCAATTTTTGATTTGATATCTAAACCTTCGTAAGATTTTGGTAATTGACGGTTGTCAAATAAAAATGGTTTAGAAATCATAATCACATGTTTCTTTCTTTTTGGGTCTATCATTGATAATCCTTCGATTCTAAGTCCCTTTTTCTTAAGAGAACCGAATTTACTTTCAAAGCTTTTTAAAATCTCAAACATGGCGATACAGTTACAGTTATTAACAAAGGTAAGTGCAAGATTGTTAACAAACTAACTTATTAGACGAAGACATAAAAAATGACCTACCAAAAAATGTTCAAAATATGTTTCTTACGTGTTAATTGCACGTTAAAAGAAGGTTAATTAAAAGATTAATTATCTAAAAATCAATGATTTATAAATAAACATAAGCAATGTTAAAAACCTCAACTATATTAACTTAAAACTTGGGCTGTTTTACGAGTTCCAAAGTCTAAAATTCGATCAATAAAACTATACGGTTTATATCCATTAATTGCGGCTTGATGATAAATACAAGTTGCAGGCGTCATACCTGGTAAAGAGTTGACTTCTATAAAGATAACTTCCACATGATTCACGTCGAATATTCTTACAAAAGCATCAATACGGCAATAACCAACAATATTTAAAACCTTTGCCGCCGCTCCCAAAGTCTCCTTTACTTTATCAGAAATCAATTGTCTTTCTTTTGCATCACGAGAATAACGAGCTGGCGTAATATTTTGACCTTGACCTGCTAAGAATTTCTCTTCCAGACTTAATATTTCGCCACTTGCTAATGCTTCTGATGCTTCAAATACTTCATACTCCACTTCGCCTTTTGCATTCAACTTAGTTAACATACCGCCTGTAATTTCCAAGAAATGTTTAGCGCCATTTTTACTAATCAATTCTTCTACTAACAATACTTGCTTTTGTGGAAATTCTTCTTTGTCTTTTATATGCAATATTTCTGCGGCTTTTGCATCAAATGCTTCCGAACTTCTAAATATCAATGTGGCAAATGCTTCAAACTCTTCAAAACTTTTAATCATTTTCACAGCACTACTACAGCCATCATCCACTGGTTTTGCAATTAATGGATACACGTAATCATTTTGCAACGAGTATTTAATTTTCTCTTTATCATTCTTCCAATCCTCATTAGTAATTAAACAATGTTTGGCTGCCAAGAAACCATGCTTCATTAAAATTTCATTGGTTCTAAATTTATCAATGGTAATGGATGAACTTTCTTTTCCCGAACCATTGTAGGTTAAACCAACAGCTTCTAATTTTTCTTGAATAGCTCCATCTTCTCCTGGTCGTCCATGCAAAGCAATAAATACTTGTTTCACTTCTTTAGCTAAATCAACATAACTTAATTGTTTTGGCGCAATTAAATTATTTGGAGAGCCATATTTATCAGTAATAGTTTTACACTCTTCTATGATTTGTTTAACTAAAGGATGTGTTTTCCAATTATTGATTTTATCTTTAATATCATCCGCATTATCTTTTAATAAAGCATTGATAGGAATTTGATACATTAAATGATTGGCGTTATCGCCCGTTAAGAAAACAGGTATTGGCGCATACTTTTCAGACGATGCCAATTTTTCAAAAATATTTCTGCCGCTTTCTACAGAGATATGACGTTCAGAAGAATAACCACCAAGTATAACTGCTACCGGGATTTTATTATTAACCGCATTTTTTTCGTTGTGTAAAAATATATCTAATTTATGTAATAACGGTTCGTAAACTGAAGCTCCTTTACTATTTTTAATTCGTTTACTTAATGAAGTGCGAATGATATAAGTTAAGAACTGAGAAGGCGTTAAACCAATTTCAGCCGCTTGATGAAAAAAGAATGAAGATGGCATCATACCTGATGTTGTATTGGGATCATTTAAAAACACTTTTCCATCTGTGCTTAAAAATCCATCTATACGAGCATATACATCAAAACATAATTCAGAAAATAAACGTTCGCATTCTTTTCTAATGGCATTAATTTGCTGGTCTGTTGCCTCAATGGGAGTTATCTTACGAGATAATCCTGGTAAATATTTACTGCGGTAATCAAATAATTCTTTTCCTTTTCTAATTTCTGTTGGGGGTAATGCAATTGCTACAGCTCCTCCCCTACCCTCCCCGAAAGGGAGGGAGACCGCGTCGGTATCTTCCAACACAATACATGAAAATTCTTTTCCTTCAATAAAGCCTTCTATAATGACGGTACTTTCTCCATCTAAAGCTTGCAAAACAACATTAGTAGTATTGCTGCAATGTGTATTTAAAAAATCAATTAATTCGTATTGATTGTAAAAAATTACTTCACTGCCTTCGACTCCGCTCAGGCTGACATTAATTTTCACAGGCATTCCAATACCTTCACGAATATCCGAAACATTTCGAATGTAATCAATTTTAGCAGCATCAGATAATGATTGCCAGTAAGTACCATCAATCCACTTTAAAAACAATGCTTTTTCTATGGTTGATATAAATAATAATTCGGCTTCTGTGTTTAAAATAGAAATGCCAATCGACGAGCCTTGGTTAGCAGGTTTAATAACCATTGGGAAGCCAATTTCTGATTTTGCTTTTTCCCAAACACCTTTTGCATTCCCGTTAATCCAATCATTTCTATCTATAGTAAAATACTTCGGACTATTAAATCCTGCATTTACCATTAATTTTTTTTGAACGCTTTTATCAATGCCAATAGCACTTGGTAAAATTCCACTTCCAGAATAAGGGATATGTAAATACTCTAACAAGCCTTGTATGCGACCATCTTCGCCATAAGGACCATGCAATGCTAAAAAGGCAAAATCAATTAGAGAAGCTAATTCATGAACTTGAACTTTTTTTCCAATTTTAGAAATTAGTTCGTCTTGTTGATGACCTGTTAAAGTACCTAAATTTTCTGCATAATATTGAAAATCGGTATTGTTTGCTGGAATAAATTCTACTGGAGGATAAAAATCACGAATAGTTCCTTTGTAAACAAAATTCCAATCTAACAACACAAAATTGCCAAAGGAATCAACAAATAAAGGGATGGCTTCGAAAATAGATTTATTTAAATTATCATAAACGGTTCTTCCACCTGCAAAAGAAATTTCACGCTCTTTCGAACGACCACCAAACAGAATTCCAACTTTAATTTTAGACATATAAAAAAGTGATTAGTAATAAGTGAATAGTGATTAGCTATTCAAGATTTAAAGTTAATGCAGGATAAGGAAATTTGGTCTTTATGAGCAAGAAACTATGAACTAAAGAATGTTAAATAACTCAGGCAAAATATCAAAACAGACCCAAAAGGTTTTTGAAACCTTTTGGGTCTAAAAATTAAAAACACTCTCCTATGGTAAAATATAATCCACGGTTATAATTATCAGAATAGCCATAATCTACTCGTAAATTCAGGTTTTCCTTCTCTAAAATAGTTAAACGAAGTCCGGCACCAAAGCTGCCTTTTAAAGAACCTATACTTATGTTTTTAGGTTGATTATACACATCGCCTACTCCGCCAAACACACAAGCACTTATTTTCCAAAAAATATGGGCACGATATTCAGCAATAGCAGAATACATGGAGTTATCCCTAAATCTGCCTTGATAAAAACCTCTCAAATTACCTTGTCCACCTAAAGTTGCCATTGAACGATAAGGTGTTTCGCCAAAGGTTGAGTAATTATATAACTGACAAGCCAAAATATGTCCTTTAAATAATTGTTTAAATAATCTTACTTCAACTTTCCATTTGTTAAACGAATAAGTAGATGCTAATTCTTTATTGTAAGTTGTAAACTGAGTTTGCATAAATATTCCTTTAGTAGGCCAAAAGGTTGAATTACGGGTGTCATAACTCGCGGAAAAACCAATTCCAGAAACATTATAATTTGTTTTACCGTAAAACTCCGTTGAATCCATTAAACCACCTTGAGTATATTGAACTTTAAAAATATTTTGATAATCGGCAAGAAGGCCAAAAAAAGTATGTTTAAAAAATTTTCGTTTGATGTGAGGGTTAACAATAATCTCCTCAAACACGTAACGTTCAACGTCTGTATTTTTTGAATATTGTCCAATTCCCCAAAAATTATCAGGAAAATAACTGTGAGAAGAATTAAAATAAAGAATGTATTTTTCTTTAGGAAAATATATTGTTGCATCAATTGCTTGAATATTTTGCTGACGCTGTGAAAAAATTCCTAAAGCGGTTATTACCGACATTCTTGTTAAAGAATCATTTTTATGTGTGGTTTTAAAATTAGCAGAAGCCGAAATCCCATAAGCCCAGCCAGTTTCAGGAGTTTTAAATAAAATTGGTATTGCTAAATAATTTACTCGCTTAGCGGTATCAATCCTAAATTGTGCATTCAGCAAAATAGGGAAACAAAAAAAAATGAATATGAAAAACCTTAGCAGCAAACTAAAATAAAGATAAATTAAATTTCGTGAACGAATAGCACTAGTCTACTTTACTATTGAAAAAATTAAATAGTTGATAGGTAATTAAGGCATCCATTTCACAATAATCAATTAATTGTTGTTTAATGTGTTCCCCTTCAATCGCATTTTGTTCTAACAAACTTTCATAAATATACATGGCACTGATGCCAGATTGTATATCTAAATTATTAAAACCTGCTTCTTGGTTTACCAATGGAGCAATGCTTTTCAAGGTAAAATTACCTTTCATTTCAGGATGATAATAATTTCCTTTTCGGATAGGTTCTGCTAAATCAACAATTTTATTTTTTAAGTTCGCAATATCATTTCTGTACTCGGGATATAATTCAACCAACTGATTTAAAACCGTTTCTTCTAACGATTTATCAAACATCAAAATAGAATTGAAATTCTTAGTCTCGGATAAAATACGTTCTAAAAAATCCTTTCTTAAATCTTCTTCAATTGGTTTAAAGTAACTATAGTTTATTATTTCTCCATTTTCTTCAGAAATCATCGAAAATAAAAATGGTATTTGCTGAAATGGCTTAGTGCCATAATAATAAGGAATAGCAGGCATCCATACTTCTATATCTAAACTACACATTGGTTGTTTGATATTAGAAATAAATGCTTTGACTTCTTCTTTAAAAATTTGTTCTTTTTGTTCGATGGCTGCTTTAACCTGAATTTTTATTTCTTTATGTTCAATGGTATTAATATCAATTTCGTTAATACGTTTAATATTTTGATCATACAACTCAAACATAGCTTGCTTAGTTAATTTACCAAGAGTTAATACAGAGTTTGGTTCATTAATATTTTTCCAACACGTTCCTAAAAAGTCACACTCATAAGGTTGAAAACAATGAGCTCCAATTTTAATATCAGGTATTTTATTTTGTTCTAATGTTTGTTTAGCTATTTGTGTTTTATGAGCAAAGTATTCTAAATTCTTAATAGCATCTTTCATTACCGACGTTGTTTTAAATAACTTGGTAATATCTAATTCACCATCCAACACATATTTGGGATTCATGGTTAGTAAATTAAAATCTACTAAATTAGGTAAACAATTTTTAATCACATAGTACTGAAAACAAGCATCTTTCACATAAGTATCGGTGATTTTTAACGAACTCTTTACCTCATAAGCAATCCATTTATCTTCGTGTTTGTGCAAAATATCCACCATCACTAATAAATCATCATAGATGAAAGTAGCTTCGTAAATGGTTTTGGTGCCTTGTGCAATTAAATGTTTTGTTTTTTCTGCAAACAATTGTTGGTCTCTTTTTTCGCCAGCAGTTACATCAATTCCACCTGCAAATAATTGTTGTGCAAAAATACCAACGTCGGTTCCGCGTTTAAAAATTAATTGTTTTTCTTTAGATAAAGAATCGCGTAAATAATAATGATTTTTATATAAATAAAAATGCTTTAAACATTGTTCTGCTTTAATAAAAGCTGATTTACTAATTGGTGAACTCATAAACACTTAGTGATACTGTTCCAAAGCAGGTCTGCAGATTTATCCCATGAAAATAAATTTTTTCTTACTTTTCCTTTATGTATTAATTGATTACGAAGAGAATTATTATGAAACAATTCTAACATGCCGTTACTAATACTATTTACTTCATAAGGATTAACTAATAATCCAGCGTCTCCAATAATTTCAGGCATACTGGTTGTATTACTACAAATTACCGGCGTATCACATTGCAAGGCTTCCACAATAGGAATTCCAAAACCTTCAAAGTATGGCACAAATGCCAACGCAAAAGCACTCGCCATAATTTTTTCTAATTCTTCTTGCGGTTGGCGGCCTGTAAAAATAATATCATTTTTAAATTTAGACTTATCGATTACTCGCTTCACATCACCTTCACTAGAATAAACAGCGCCAACTAATACTAATTTATAATCAGATTGAGATTGCTCCTTAAATACATCAAAAGCCGCTATTAAACGATTTAAATTTTTACGTGGGCTTTGAGAACCTACAAATAAAAAGTAAGGTTTACCTTGAGAAAATTTTTCCCTAATAATCTGTTGAGATGAATCTGATAATGGCCCAAAACCTTCATTAATTCCATTATATACTACATCTATTTTATTAGCATCAATGTGATAATTTTCTACAATGTCTGCCTTACTGTATTCAGAAACAGTCGCAATACGAGTTCCTAATTTTGCATATTTAGAAAAAAAATGATTATAATATTTACTAGTTAAGTACTTTAAATCGTTAGGATTATGTAAAAAATTTATATCATGAATCACTGGTAATTGTTTGCATTTAGCACCAGGAGACAAAAAACCATCAGGTGATAAAAACAAATCAGGGTTCATGCCATTTAATACATTTTTAACAGATAGATGAAACCACGTGTAATACAAAAATGGATGACGAGCTCGAGGACCTATAACTAAGGGCGTTATATTATCAGAAAAAACAAATTCCTCACTATAATCTCTGTCGAATAAAAACACAAAATGTACATCTGGATTTTTTTGAGTTATACGCTTAAGCGTTTGATAACTAAACCATCCGATTCCATCTAATTTGTTTTGAATTAAAAGACGAGTATTAACTACTATTTGCAACTGATTATTTTACTGCAAAATAAGGGAAATTTTAAACTAAAAAAATTGATTCATGCTACTTTTATAAACAAAAAAATAGCATGAATTTATAAAATTTTGTTATATTTATTTAAAAAAATCAAAGGCATGCCATCAAAATCAACAACGGTAAAAGAATATTTAGAAGAATTACCTAGCGAAAGAGTAGAATCTTTTAATAAACTAAGAACAATAATTCTTAAAAATATCCCAAAAGGTTTTGAAGAGTGCATGAACTATGGCATGATTGGATACGTTGTTCCTCACAAACTATATCCCAAAGGTTATCATTGTGACACAAAATTACCATTGCCTTTTGTGGCTCTTGGATCTCAAAAAAATTTTATTGCACTTTACCATATGGGTATTTATGCTAATCCTAAATTATTGAAATGGTTTGTGTCCGAGTATCCTAAACATTGTAAAACAAAACTGGATATGGGTAAAAGTTGTATCCGATTTAAAAAAATGGATGATATTCCTTATCAATTAATTGGAGAATTAATGCAGAAGGTAACTGTGAAAGATTGGATTACACTATATGAGACGAATTTTAAATCTTCGTCAAAAAAATAATTAAACTAATACCAGAGGAATATCAATTTTATGTCTTACACTTTCAACCGTTGTTCCAAATAAAATATCTTTAAAAGTAGTGTGTCCATGAGTTCCCATTACCAATAAATCACAACTATCTACTAATTTAGGAATAACAGATTTTGGGCTTCCAAAACCTAATTTCACATCGCAATGATAGCCTTGTTCTAATAACTGATTTTTGTACCCCAGTAAATTAGCACTATCTTCTATTCTTTCGTGATCGTTAGTATCTTCTCCGTACATAACAGCATTGGTACTTTCAAGAATATGTATTAAAACATAATGCGCTTGTTTCCCTCCAAGCATCAAGGCTTTGTTAATAGCTTTATTATCACTTGAGCTAAAATCAACTGTAATTGCTATTGACGAATATGGTTTAGCTATTTCAAAATTAATTTTTGCTACTTCTCCGTGAAATTGAGAAGATACAGATTGCTTTGTTTTTTTAATTAAAGGCTCAAAAGTGATAAATAATAAAATACCTAAACACAATGTCATAAATGGTATCACTACCAATCCTATTGCTGTGGCATATTCCGAATTTTGCAACCATTCTTTTACTTTATTGAATAGCATCTGACAATTTAAAAACACAATAACAGATACAGAAATCCACGAAGCAATTTTTTGCCATAAAGGAATCACAAATTGTCCCATTCTCTTTTTATTACTCACAAAATGAATTAAAGGTATAATAGCAAAACCTAATTGTAAACTTAAAATCACTTGGCTCAATACTAATAAGTCGCCAGTTTTATCTTCACCTAAAAAATAAATCGTTAAAAACGCCGGAACAATAGCTATTAAACGCGTTAACAATCTTCTAATCCAAGGCTGTAAACGTAAATTCAAATAGCCTTCCATAATAACTTGTCCAGCTAATGTTCCAGTAATGGTAGAACTTTGTCCAGCAGCAATTAAGGCTATTGCAAATAACAAAGGAGCAAGAGTGCTTCCTAACATAGGTGCCATCATTTTATGCGCATCCTGTATTTCAGTAACTTGAACTCCTGTATTAAAAAAAGTCGTAGCTGCAATAATTAAAATAGCTGCATTTACAAACAAGGCTAAATTTAAGGCAACAGCACTATCAATGATATTAAACCGAATGGCTTTTTTAATTTCTATAGGAGTTCTTTCGAACTGACGAGTTTGTACTAGAGAAGAATGTAAGTATAAATTATGCGGCATAACCGTTGCACCTATAATACCAATGGCAATATATAAAGCATTTTCATTAGTAAAGCCAGGTATTAACCCTTTTGATATTTCAATAACATCTGGCTTCGCAATTAATAATTGGATAAAAAAAGACACTCCTATAATAGCTACTAAAGAAATAATAAAGGCTTCTAATTTTCTAATACCTGAATTCAACAAAAACAATAGCACAAAGCTATCTAACACCGTTATACAAACACCTCCTAAAATAGAAATGGAAGGAAATAACAAATGAATTCCAATAGCCATACCAATTACTTCTGCTAAATCGCAAGCAGCAATAGCAATTTCGGCTAATACGTATAAAAAGTAATTAATAAATTTTGAGTAATGATCTTTTGATGCTTGAGCTAAATCTCGCCCTGACACGACACCTAATCTAACGCAATGACTTTGTAATAACAAAGCAATCAAATTGCTCATTACTAAAACCCAAATTAAACTGTAGCCATATTTGCTTCCTCCTTCAATGTCGGTTGCCCAATTACCTGGATCCATATAACCAACACTAATCATGTAGGCTGGACCAATAAAGGCTAATAGTTTCCTAAATCCTCCTTTACTAGAAGTATTTACTGAAGCATTAACTTCATCTAATGATTTATGATTGTTAGTAGACAAGATTCAATATTACTTTCTTAATTCAAAATTAGCACCTAAATAAACACGACGAACCATTTCATCATTTGCTAAATCTTCGGCAGAACCAGATTTAATAACTTCGCCAGCATAAAGCAAATACGTTCTATCGGTGATGTTTAATGTTTCATGAACATTATGATCAGTTATTAAAATACCAATATTTTTATCCTTTAATTTACGAACCACACTTTGAATATCTTCTACAGCAATAGGATCAACACCTGCAAAGGGCTCATCTAACAAAATAAATTTTGGGTCAGTTGCTAAAGCACGTGCAATCTCTGTTCTTCTTCTTTCTCCTCCCGATAATTGATCACCTAAGTTCTTACGAACATGATGTAAAGCAAATTCGTCCAACAAACTTTCTACTTTATAATCTTGTTCAGCTTTAGTTAGTTTAGTCATTTCTAAAACAGCGCGTAAATTATCTTCAATACTTAATTTTCTAAATACAGAAGCTTCTTGAGGTAAGTAACCAACTCCTAACTGCGCTCTTTTATACATAGGCTCATTGGTAATATCTCTGTCATCTAAAAATATTTTTCCTGAGTTAGGTTTAACCATTCCCACAATCATATAAAAAGAGGTTGTTTTACCAGCACCATTTGGACCGAGTAATCCAACAATTTCACCTTGAGCTACCTGAACACTGACGTTATTAGCAACTGTACGGTTCTTATATTTTTTTACTAAATTTTCTGAGCGAAGTATCATTTGCTTTCAAAATATCTATCAAATATACTCAAAGATATTATAACTGAAGTTACAAAAAATGTGAATTAGAAAAATGCTCTAAAATGCCAGCTGGAAGCCAAACTTAACTCCAAAATTTTCAATCGCTTTTGGTCTTAAATAGGTTGAACGCCATAAAGCATCAATCCTAAATACTTTAAATATATTTTCAATACCAGCACTTACTTCTACATAGGGATCATTGCCTAACGCATTCAATGTTGTAGGAAATATCAAAGTTCTTTTATTTTTTTCGCTAACACTACCCCAAAGTGCTTTACAAGTTACTACTTCACGCCATTTTAATTTTTTAATTAAGGGTATTTTATTAAATAATAATCCTTCAAAATGATGAAACATCCCTACAGAAGCATATTGATCACTAGCAAACTCATAGTATTTCATCATATTAAACGACATGTAATCATAAACATAAGTTTCGTTACCGCCATGTAATTCCATTAATGGATAAGGTACAGCTCCATAAATTTTACCGACTTCGGCAGTATAATCAGTATATCCCAATAAAGAAATCAATCTTACACGATCACTTAAATTAAAAACTATCTTTTGATAATCATATTCTCCTCTAAACGCATTTTGCAATGATTTTGCATAATTAAATTGCATCACCGGCCACTTGGTTCCTAAACTAATTCTACTAAAATCTCCGCTAATAAATTTTTCTTTGTAAGCAAAACGAAGATTTACTCTCACTTCGGTATTACGGATATTTTCTCTTGTTCCTATACTTCCATCTTTTTTATAGTATAGATAGGAGTTTGCTATTAATGGTGTAATTGTTCTTCCTATCAATGTAACTTTTGATGTTAATCCATCCACCCATTCTCTTTCGTACCAGGCGTATGTTTGATCAACGCGTGTTAAATTAGTTAAAGGACTAGTTCTAAACAATGATGCAAAAAGGTTATCTTGAGAGAATCCGTTTTGACTTTGCCCTAAAATTTCATAATCACTTTTGTAAGTCATACCAACCAACTGCCTATGTGGTTTCTTTGATATAAAACTTTTAAATCCGAGGCTATACTTAAATTTTTCATCATTAAACCCATATGCAACATACCCTTGTAATTCATACCATCTACTAAATTTACTACTAGTTCTTCCTCCAAATCTCACACGAGGACCTTCAATTTTATTATAACTTACTAAGTTAAAATAGGGGCCGATTTCAAAATTATTTACAACTCTATAACCCGATACAAACAACGTAAAAATATCTACCCAAGTTTTGTAAACAGGCAATGTTTTAATTGTGTCTATCATATGATAGATTTTTTTTTCCCTTATTGATAGGCTATCATGTCTATTGGCATTCCAAAACTCATCTGAGTGTTTTAATGCATCATCTTCTACAATAATCTTATCTCCAAATTCATAAAACTTAATATCTTTTGGCTGGTTAATTTTAAAGTCTTTGTAAGAAGTGGTTTTTCTTCCATAAATACCAACCTGATTTTTATTAATAGCAAAATCAATAATTAATCTATCTTTACTTAACATCCATGTACTATCAATCTGTGTAAATTCCTGAACAACATTAGCGGCGTTAATAAAGTTAATATTGGCATCTTTTGGGATACTCATTTCAATTCGTTTAATAGCCCAAGTAGTATCAGAAATCCACATATTACCCGAGAAACATAATTCCTGTGGTCTTTTAGATTTGAATCGAATTTGATAACATCTTGTATTGCCAATAAATAAACTATCCTCTAAATAATATTTGTAATAAAAAAATCCATTATCCGAAATAGGACTCACAAAATCTTTTCCAAAAACCAAAATATTATTATCATAAATATTAATATTTTGATACATATCTCCCATCACAGAAGTAATACTAGTATTTTCAATTCCAGTAACCTTGCTTGCTTTAATCACTTCTTTTTTAAGATTAGGGTTACTTCTAAAATATAAATCAGATAAGGATTCAGTGATAAAAATAGGTAACGAAGGCTTCTCGCCTGAATAAACACTATCTACATTATCAAACACAAATTTTATGGGCTTAAAGAGCTTTCTTTCCTGCATTTCTTTTGGAATACGGTTTAAATCAAACTCCACTTTATTATAGGATTCGTATTGATAAGCATCTAATTTTCGTTTGTTGTTAAATTGCTTATGTGCAATTACATTTCTTATAATACGATGAGCGGGGTTTTCTCCTGCTTTTACAACAACCTCTAATAAATTTACACCCTCTAAAACCATGGGCATATTAATTGTCTGATTTTCGCCACGATTTATTGCCCTTGTTAATTTTTTATACCCTACATAGGAGGCAATAATAGAATCGCCCATTTTTGAGGTTGAAATTGAATAATTTCCATCAAAATCAGTGGTAGCACCAACTGTTGTTCCTTTTATTAAAACAGGTACAAATGGGAGCGGTTCTTTGGACTCTGAATCAAATACCTTACCCGTAATAGTGTAGTTTTGGGAAAATGAAACAAGGCTCCAAAAAAAAAATAAAATAATATGGATACTTAAGCTTTTATTCATTTTATTTAGCAAACTTAAAAGTAACAATTAGTTCTAAACTCATCAACTTTATTTTACAAAAAATGTTTATACTTGAAGTAAGATTTTTATGACAAAATACGACGCAGTAATAATAGGCAGTGGCATGGGTAGCTTGTGCTGCGCATATATATTAGCCAAAGAAGGCATGAAAGTTTGTGTACTTGAAAAAAACAGGCAAATTGGTGGATCTTTACAAATATACAGTAGAGATAAAACCGTTTTTGAAACTGGAGTTCATTACATTGGAGGATTAGATGAAGGTCAAAATTTAAATTCGTATTTCAAATACTTTGGTTTAATGCAAGAATTAAAACTTCATAAACTAAACGAAGATGGTTTTGATATTATTTCTTTTAAAGGAGATGACCAACTATATCCTCATGCTCAAGGCTATGATAATTTTATTGAAAAGCTAAAGGAAATTTTCCCAAAAGAAAAAGATGCTTTAAAATTATACATCAGTAAAGTTAAGGAGGTATGTCAAGCTTTTCCTTTGTTTAATTTATCCGCCGAAAAAAAAAGATTTTACTAAAGCATGGCATTTAGAAATAGATTCGAAAAGTGTCATTGACTCAATTTTCACCGATCAAAAATTACGCAATGTGATTAGTGGCAGTAATATGCTTTATGCTGGACAAGCAGGAAAAACGCCATTTTATGTGCATGCACTAGTAGTTAGTTCATATATTGAAAGTTCATATAGATGTGTGGATGGAAGTGCTCAAATTGCAAAAATTATGAGTAACAATATTAAAAAAAATGGTGGCGAAATTTTTAATTATAGCGAAGCTATTCGCTTTAACTTTAATGAAGGCAACGAAATAGAATCTGTTGAATTAGAAAATGGTGAAAAAATTGAAGGAAAATTATTTATATCAGGTATTGATTTAAGTAAAACAATTGATATGGTAGAAGGACATCAATTAAGAACTGCCTACAAAAACCGTATACATAGTTTAGAAAATACCGTTTCGTCATTTTTAGTAAATGTGGTTTGTAAACCAAACACTATTCCTAGCATCAATCACAATATTTATCACAACATTGATCCTGATGTTTGGTCGGGAGCTACCTACACCGATGAATCTTGGCCGCCAGCACTAGGATTATTTGCAAATACAAAATCTGCAAACCCAAATTTTACCGAAAACTATTCATTAATGGCTTATATGCGTTATGATGAATGTGCAAAATGGGCACATACTAAAAGTATTATTCCAAATCATGTAACATACAGAGGGGATGATTATGAAGAGTTTAAAATAAAAAAAGCAGAAAAGATGATTGATGAAATGGAATTAAGAATGCCTGGCCTGAAATCAAATATCCAATCTTATACTTGTGCAACTCCAATTACTTACCGAGATTATATTGGAAGTAGAGATGGGTCTTTATATGGCATCATTAAAGATTACAATGAACCATTAAAGTCTTTTATTACACCAAGAACAAAAATCAGTAACTTATTTTTAACAGGTCAAAATTTAAATCTTCATGGTATAATGGGGGTAACTGTTAGTTCGGTAGTAACTTGTAGCGAAATTTTAGGACATCCCTATTTAATCAATAAAATAAACGACTCTATTTAATCATCTCCATTAAACAAAATAAAATGTTAACTCTAACTCCATCAGAATTAAACGTTCCGCAATTACATCAATATTTATTAGGCGCTATTGGGCCGCGCCCTATTTGTTTTGCAAGCACGGTTGACGCGAAAGGCAATCACAACGTAGCTCCATTTAGTTTTTTTAATGTATTTAGTGCAAAGCCTCCTATTGCTATTTTTTCGCCAAACTTAAGCGGAAGAACTGGTCAAGCAAAAGACACTCATTTAAACATTAAAGAAGTTCCTGAATGTGTGATTAATATTGTGAACTACAACATGGTTCATCAAATGAGTTTAGCAAGCAGTCCTTTTCCTAAAGGCGTAAGTGAATTTGAAAAAGCAGGCTTTACTCCGATTACATCGGATTTAGTAAAACCAATGCGTGTAAAAGAAAGCCCAGTTCAATTAGAATGTAAAGTATTTGAATTAAAAGAAATTGGCAATTGTAATTTAGTAATGTGTGAAATTGTAAAAATTCACATCGACGAATCTGTGCTAAATGAACACAACTTAATTGACCAACAAAAAATTGATTTAGTAGCTCGTATGGGCGGCAACTGGTACTGTCGCGCGCACGGTGATGCCTTGTTTGAAATTGAAAAACCTATTACCACTATTGGCATTGGATTTGACAATATTCCTGCTGCAATTAAAACAAGTGCTGTATTAACAGGAAATAATTTAGGTCAGTTAGGAAATATTGAAGTATTACCAACAAGCGAAGAAATTGCTGAACATAACAAAACGATTACAAAATCTTTTGCTAGTGATAACGAAAAACACCTTTATGCTAAAACATTATTGGAGGCTAATAAAGTGAAAGAAGCTTGGTGTATTTTGTTGGGATAATAAAAAATGACAATTGTCAGATTTGAAACTGACTTTTGTTCTTTCATCTAGCTTATTGTCTTTTTAATTTTGACTATACTTAAAAAACTATAGCCATGCAAAAACACGATTTATTACACGAATTCCCTGAAATGAAAGATAAAATCCATGAGTTAAAAACAACTGATAATCATTTCAGAAAACAGTTTGATGAATACCACGAAGTGGATCACCAAATACACAGCTACGAAAGTGGAGCTACAGCAACTACAGATGAGCATTTAAATGAATTACGTGCGAAACGTGTGCATTTAAAAGATTCGCTTTATGCCATGTTGAAAAACTAAAAATTATATTCAGTTTTATTAAAAAGTCATTCGATCATCTCGGATGACTTTTTTCTTGTTTATTTTAAAAGAATAGAACACTGATTATCAAGATTTGTTATAATTCTTATGATCGAGAAGCAAGGCTTCCTATGTATGACTGTTTTATTATATTTGTATATAGAATAAACTATGTGCCTATGTGGTTAAATTTTTCGGTAATAGTAATTGTATTTATATGAAACCCATCTCTTTTAAAACCCATATAGATAAACTCAGCTATTTAAAAACGTTTTATTTAGAAGTGCCAGCAACCATCGTCAAAAAAATTGGTGGCATTGGTAAAGTACGTTTACTATGCGAAGTCAATAAACAAATAACATTTCAATGCGGATTAATGTCATTACCCGAAGGTAAAGCCTACATCTCCATCAATAGCAAACGCATGAAAGAATTGGGTGTTGAAAATGGAGACACAGTTGATGTAATTTTAACTGAAGACAAAAGCGAATTTGGCGTGGATGTTCCTGAAGAACTAAGCGAATTATTTAAGCAAGATCCTGAAGGCAAACGCCGTTTTGATTTATTAAAACCAGGTATGCAACGTTACATTTTAAATTATGTGAACACCGTAAAATCTCCACAACTAAGAGTTGACAAAGCTTTTATGCTCATTAGTAATTTAAAAAACTTAACGCCTGGAAAAGAGACTTTTAAAGAGATATTGGGGAAATAAGATTATCTTTAAATAATAAAAAAACATTATTAACCGTTTGTAATTACTTATAAATTGATAAGTAGCGCCAAGCGACAGTTAGCTGCAATATTTTAAGACAAAAATTAAAAATCTATGTGGACTCATATATATGACTTAATTGCAAAATTAGGGACATTATTTTTATCTCTGTTCATTTTGACTAATATTCCATTTATTAGTAATAGTGTTTTAGTGCCAATTTTGGCAATAACAATTACTTCATTAGCATATATATTCTATTTAAGAACTCTGGCTAGTTTACTATATTGTAAGTTTACTTTAGGAATGAATATTAACTACAAAAAAGCAAAAGTATTGAATCCTGCTCTATCTCCAAATCCATTTTCTTTAAAAGGTTATACTTGGCTACCTCTTAAAGAAATAAAATCTTTAGACAATAATGTAAAATATGAAACTGCTGTAAGACTAATGCATAACTGGTTAAAAAATAAAAAACAAAATGACAAATTCATCTAAAATAAAAACACTTGAATATAGTGTTGCAGTTGTTTTTATAATTCTATTAGCAACAAGTTATTTTAACTTGCCTCCTTCTAGTTATTTAATATCAATATACTGTAATACATTTGACACAGACAAATATTCTCCAATGTTAATAACGGCACTTGCTTGTTTGATTTATGCTATACCTATATATTTTATCAAAAAAAGAATTGCACAAAAAAAAGATCAGTAAATACTGCAGCTAACAGCACCTAAAACTTATGCGGGCAGACATCAAAGCATTTACAAATTCAATGTCGCTCCGCGAAACTTATTTTCATTTTGCAATTGCGTAGAAACAGTTATCTTTATTTAAACATTTCGGTAGACAACGGTTCCAAAACGGCCTGAAGCAAACCGCGAAAACGTTAGCTGCAACCCTACCCAACGACACATCCGACATCATGACAAACGAAAAAATCATCAATTCAATTAAACAAATGACTGGCTTTACCGACAGTGACTTGGGTATTGTATTGAAACACTTTGAAACAAAAAGTATAAAAAAGAAGACCAATATTTTAGAAGCTGGGACGACAGCAAAAGAAGTTTATTTCATACTTAATGGTTGTATTCGACTTTTTTATGAGAAAGATGGAGAAGACATTTCCGCCTACTTTTTTACCGAAAAAATGTTTGCAGGTGCTTACGACAGTTTTATTTCTCAAAAGCCAAGCAGACATTCTATTGAAACTTTGGAAGACTGCCAAGTGCTTGCCATTTCATACAAAGCATTACAAGAACTATTTATTGAATTTCCAAAAATGAATGAGTTTGTCCGAAAAGTTTTGGAAGAGCGTTTTGTTTCATTGCACGAACTGTTCACGTCACAAATTCTTGACAGTCCAGAAGAACGATACTTAAACCTTCTAAAAGAAAGACCTGATATAATCCAAAGAATTCCTCAGCACCAAATAGCTACATTTTTAGGTATAACGCCAGTTTCATTAAGCCGTATTAGAAACCGAGTTACAAAAAAATAGATTTTGCTTCTTATCTTTTGTTATCGTTTTGACCATTGGGTCGTTTCTACTTTTGTTTCATTATTAACAACAAAAAAATAAAAAAATGGAACGTAGAAAATTTCTAACAGACACAGCAAAATTTACAGCACTTACTTTGGTAGGCAGTAGTTTGCTAAACAACAAATTGCTTGCATCAAGTTCGGCATTTGAAAATCAAAAATTACTAACTCTTAAAAACGATGGGACAATGGACAGTTTTTCAAACTATCAAAACGTTACTACATCTGTTAAACTCAAAGGGAAAGATGTAAAAATTCACGCCTTATGCACAGGGACAGTTGCAGTAAAAACAAATTTCAGAACAAAAAAAGGAGTTGGGGAATTAGCCAAGCTGAACATACTTTTAGATAAACACTACACGGAATATTTACCCATTTGGGTTTGGGTGATAGAACATCCCGAAGGATTAATGGTTATTGACACAGGCGAAAATGCCGAAATAAAAGACTTGGACAAATATCTTGCAAAAGAAAGTGGATTTTTAAGATACCAATTTAAGCACGTTTGCAAGTTTAACATTGACCCCAAAGACGAATTGAACTATCAATTTGAAAAAGTAAACTTGAAATTAGACGATGTAAAATTAGTTGCATTGACACACATGCACCTTGACCACACAGACGGATTAAAGTTTTTTCCAAAGCAAGAAATTATTGTTGGAGACTTTGAATTTAATCACCCTAACAACAATATGCCAAGCACTTTCCCGACTTGGTTTAAACCTAATAAAGTAAAATATCAGCAAAACAGAATTGACGTTTTCAATGAAGCTTATCCAATTACATCATCAGGCGACTTGCTTTATATTCCAACACCAGGGCATACTCTTGGGCATAGCTCAATTGTATTTAAAACGGACGACTTTGATATAATTTTTGCGGGCGACACTTCTTACAATCAAGGACAAGTTGTAATTGGCGAACTGGCAGGAGTAAATGCTGACTACAAAAAAACAAAGCAGACCTACAAAAACTTAATTGACTATGCAACCAAACGCAAGACAATTTATTTGCCAACGCATGACGAAAACGCAGGACAAAGGCTTGCAAACAAAGAATTTTTAGTTTAACATTGGACTAAATGAAAATAAGGGCAGCAGCTAACAGCACCTAAAACTTATGCGGGCGACATCAAAGCATTTACAAATTCAATGTCGCTCCGCGAAACGTATTTTCATTTTGCAATTGCGAAGAAACAGTTATCTTTATTTAAACATTTCGGTAGACAACGGTTCCAAAACGGCCTGAAGCAAACCGAAAACGTTAGGGGCAAGTGATAGGGAGTACTTAATAAAACAATAAATGTAGAATAGAAACTTGTACGTTATACTTTAAAATAAACATAAAATAAAACCGAAAAAACATGAAAACAATTAATTATTTAACCGTTTTATTATTAATCTTAAATTTAAAATTGAATGCTCAATTTGGGATTGCAAATGTTGATAAACTTGAAAAAGTTAAAAACGGAATAACTTATATTGCAATGAAAGACCCGTCTTCACCTGCTTCTAAAGAATATATTGAGATATTTAAAAAATATTGGACTTATTCAAAGTTTGAGTTTATTAAATACTCCGATATAAAAAATTATATTTCAAAAAACAGTTCTTTTTTTACTGTTTCAGGTTATGAAACTAATGTGCAAAACATAAATGTTTATAGTAATGGTTCATCAAGGAATGGCATAAATTATAGCATTACTCATTTATATTTAGAATTATGGACTTGTGATGATAAATATTTTGAAATCAAAAATCAAGAATTTACAAATGAATTTCAACGTGAAGTCGCTAGAATAGAACTTTTTACAGATTTTCAAACATTAAGTAATCCAAATAATATTTATGAAACAGAATATAATGGAGAAGGCCATATAAGAAATTGGGGACCAGGTATTCTTAAAAATTATATTCAACAACTAATGCTGCTTTTAAAAAATGGCACAGCTAAGAGACTTTATGACAACGTAGAAGGAAAGCCGAACTTGAAAGATTTGAGCACCCAAACGTTATATGTCCCAGATTATGTATTAATAAATTTTAATAAATGGACAGGTGACGAGTCTAAAAAAAATGAAGAAAAAGACCTGTTTAAAGGCTATAAATTTAACTACAAATTAGTTTCTATAAATGAATTAAACAACATGATTCTAGATTCTAAACCTTTTTATTATTTAGTATATGTAAAAAGTAGCACTGATAAATATTTGACAATTATAAATTCTGAAACAGGTGAAGTTTTGTACTCAAATTATACTTATATATCTTATAATATCAACAGCAAAGACATAACAAAACTATATAAAGTTGTTTCAAAAAAATAAAGATAATAACGGTTAAATTATTAAATCACCTGCATATAACAGCACCTAAAACTTATGCGGGCGACATCAAAGCATTTACAAATTCAATGTCGCTCCGCGAAACGTATTTTCATTTTGCAATTGCGTAGAAACAGTTATCTTTATTTAAACATTTCGGTAGACAACGGTTCCAAAACGGCCTGAAGCAAACCGCGAAAACGTTATCGGCAAACCTAAAACACCGACAAGACACAACTGTCACACTCTGACATTTTGAGTATCTAACTGTTAAATCATCTAATTTGACAAAAATGAAAAAGACAATTTTAACAGTAATGACCATTGCAAGTT
>JBEIPP010000026.1:0-24805 GCA_040376995.1 Flavobacteriales bacterium | reverse complement strand
CAATACTTATTAATTTCTATTCCATAAATTTTTGAATTTTGAGTTCTATCCTATTTATAGGGATTTTTAGAATCATTTATTATTTTAATTTAATTAGGTATTGATTTTATTTTTCCTTTAAATAGAATATTTTCCAAAAAATAGACTGTATTATTAATTTATTTTAGATTTTTATCAGTATTTACTAGTAAAGTAATTTTTGGCAGTAGTCTTGTATTATTAAATGTGAAATTAATACTAACCCCAAAAAAATATAATTATGATAACTTCTAATCCTACGCAAAAAGTTCCGTCTGTATATATTTTAGACGACGATCAATTTTATTTAGAATATATGAAGGAAATTATTTTTAATTATTCTTCATATATTCAAACACAAACATTTTCAACAAAAAATGATATGTTTAATAATTTAGGTAAAAAACCTGATGTAATTATTTTGGATTTTAATTTGGGAATTGAAAATTCTAACAGAATAACTGCTCATTCAGTTATTAGTGAAATTGAGAATACTTATCCTGATCAATACATCGTTTTGATTTCTGGAGAGTCTAATGCTGCGTTACTTGAAGAATATAAGCGCTATAGAAATTTAGATTTTATTGTAAAAAGTCCAAATGTGAGTCAGGATATTGTTTGCTTGTTAAATAGAAGAATGAAAATGATTCATTAATTTTTAAATTATGTCAGAGAATCTTAAATATTATAATATTGATAAATTGTTGAATTATGGTAATACTACTTTTGTTGAAAAAATGATTCAAGTCTTTATTATTTCAACTGAGGATTATTTTATAAAAATGAATATGGCAATAAAAGAAAACAATTTAAATCAAGTAAATAAATTGGCACATTATATTAAGCCTTCTGTTGATTTGTTAAATATTAACTCGATTATGCAAAGCATCAGAGATATTGAGCAAGCTTCTGAAATTAGTAATGACTTAATTCAAATAATTAATTATACTAATCAAGAATTAAAAATGGCTACCAAGCAAATGCAAAATGACTATAAATAGTTTTATTCTTGTCACCTTTTTAAAGAGGCTGTCTCAAGGGCAGCCTCTTGGCATTTTGTCACATCGAGTACAATGTCATTATTTAAGAAAACATATCGCTCCTACGGAGCTTTACCATCTTTGGGTATCGGTATTATTATAACCATATAGCCTCTCTGAGGCTTTAACGATGTTCCGTTAAGAGTATTTTGTTTATAATAACATATAATAGCGTAATTCTAGCTCCATAGGAGCGTCATGTTAATGCACACTATAGTCTTAACTTAATGACATTGCGCTCGAACTGAAAAAAATTGATTTTTGATACAGCCTCTTTTTTTATGAATTATGTTTATGGTTATAATAGAATTTATTGGAAATAAATTCCATTGAGTGGAATTTGTTTTAGTTTAGTTCATTATAAAGCGTTGATTTTATTGATTTTTTTAACTGGCATGTTAAATGATTTGTTTAAGTAAAAATATTTATCATGAAAAAAAATTGCATCGTTTTAATAATTTTATTTATTGTTTTAACATAGTCTTCTTTTTCTCAGTCTTTACTTATCAAAGGTTTTTTTAAGGATGTCGAGAAAAAATCTATTCAGGTTGAATACATATTGCAGTCTAACAATAAAGTGATTTATCGTAGATCTGATAAGAAAATAAAAATTGAATTAGAATTAAATAACGATTATGTTTTGATAATATCAAAAGATGGATTTCTTTCCAAAAGAGTTTCGTTTTCTACATACACTAGTAAAAAAGATGATTTTTATTTTGAATTTGAGGTTTACTTAAAAGAGTTTGATTGCTTCGAGAATAGTTTAACTGCATACACTGCAAAAGTCTATTATGACAATAAATTAAGAGTTTTTAATTATGAGATTAATAGAAACCAGCATTAATAAACTTAATAATTAGAAATAATGAAAAAGATTTCGATAATAGATTTTGCTGATTCAAATGCAACATCAAAAGAGTTGTCTCAAATTAGTTTGAATTTGTCGAACAAATGTAAAAACAAGTATGTTTTTCAAAACTACGAGGAATCGAAAGCTAAAATTGATAACTATTTTAATAGTTTACGCAGTTTTATTTTTAAAACTGAACTGTTGCCTAAGATAGTGAAATACGTTTATATTCTACTACATGCCACTTTTTATTCGGATATTTTAATGGTTAAAGGAGTTAAGGCTTCGTTTTATTTTCCAATTTTAAATTTATTTTTTAGAAAAAAAATCATTCTTTTAGTAAATGGTTTTGATGTTCGATTATCTCAAAGTAAAAATATTTACACAATTTTTTTTGAATTTAAAAAGTATGTAGCCTTCAATTTTAGTCATAAAATAATAACTTCTAATCAATTCATTCAAGATTATTTACAAGCAAAGTATAATTTGAAAGTTGATTTAATTGAACAGGGCGGCAATCATGTTAATCATATTGAATCAACATCATTAGATCACAACTACCATCCTTTTTTAAAATATATGTATGCAGTAAGCTATTTTAATGATGAGTTAAATAATCATATTGAAATTGTTTTAGATTCATTTAAAAGATGTAAAAAAAAGTATATTGTTATTATTGGTGATTGGAATAAAACAAACAGAGGTATTTATTTAAAAAATAAATATGCTGGTTATTCTAACATTTATATGATATATCCATATACTCTTGAAATGAAAATGGATTTGATTGTTAGTAATTCTATTTTATACATTCATTCTTCATCCTTGGCCAATGATAGTTTGCCTTTAATTGAAGCAATGAGTTTAAAGTTGCCAGTATTGGCATTTGAAAGTAATGATAATATACATTTAACCGAGGGAAAAGCTTCCTATTTTAAAAATAGAATTGATGTTAATTATTTTCTTGATACTTTGAATATGGAAAAATTACGAAAAAATTCTTTTGAAATGATTGATATTGCTTTAAAACGTTTTGCTTGGAGTAATATTGCTTGTAAGTATGAAATAGTGATTGATAAGCTTTTGTATTTAAATAATAGAAAATCATTACTATTTTATTTTAGAAATATCCATAATGCTTTTTTTCAAAATAAAGCTCTTTATATAAAACCTCGTTTAGCGATTTTTAAAACAATATTAAATTTCTTTTTATGATAACCTATATTATATTTCATATAAGTATTTGTCTGATGTTTTTTATTTGTATGTTTTGTATGCCAACTTAACGATTTTTGAAGAGGTTGATTTGAACAAAGATTGGGGATTTTTTAAATTCAAACCCTAATTCAAACAAGATTACATAATTAAAAAAGAGTCAAATTTTATTTTAATCAGATTGAAGTTTTTGGATTTATGCTGTTTTATTAATCATTTTTGAGTTTTATATTGGAGTCGTTTAATATGTATGTTATAATCAAAAAAGCTAGACAAAGAGCTAAAAGAAGTGCAATTTATTACATTTCTTTCGATTAATTGTTAGGATAGGCTTTTTGTTTTCCTATAAAACCAACGATTTTTGAATTATTTTAAAAATAATTTGGAAGTAAAGAAATAAAAGCTTTAAATTTGTAACAGAATTAGTTACCTCTTTTGTGTGTAATTAATTTATTAAGAAGTGGCGAGAGAATAGGCTCATTGACCCACTGGCAACCAACTAAAAGTCCTACCTTTGGTGGATTGGAAAACCGGTGCCAACTCCTACTTCGATGAAAAACGGAGGTAAATAAATTAAAAATAAAATAAAATGAAACACACAGTATCAAAAATAGACAAATCAAAACAAAACTACTTAAGTGTAACACGTAATTCTTTTACTCCAGTTTTCATGATGGCTTGTATGTGTTGCTTCTGCAATATGTGCTAAGCTAGTTTTTTCGTTTTAATATTCACGAAAAATTAACCTTGCTAAACCCGAGGCGGCTTTGGTGATTTTTTTCTTAAAAAAATCTTATCAGTTAATTTTTTGAATACAACAATTTAAAAATAAAAATCATGAACTCAAATAAATACACAAAAATATCTTTGCTAACTATAATAAATTTAATAGGAGAATCTAATCATCGTCAGTTTTTAAAATCACAAGTAGCTTATGGCTATTCTCACAGAGGAGGAGTGGCATTTCCTTTTACTAGCAACGAACATGGTAAGCGTTTGGTGAGCAGCGTTAACATTTTAACATCATTAGAAAATAAACATTTAATTTTTTCAGAATCCATTTTTAGTAATTAATATTTCTTAGTTAATGCACAGTAACAAATAAAAAAATATAACCAATTAAATATAACCATTTAAAAAAATAATATTATGAGCACAACAAATGATAAATTAAAATTCGAAACATTACAATTACACGCAGGTCAAGAAGTAGATCCAACAACAGGTTCAAGAGCAGTTCCAATCTATCAAACAACATCTTATGTATTTAAAGACAGTAAGCATGCTGCTAATTTATTTGGATTAAAAGAATTTGGAAACATTTATACCCGATTAATGAATCCAACGACAGATGTTTTTGAAAAACGTATTGCAGCATTAGAAGGAGGTGTGGCAGCTTTAGCTACAGCATCTGGACAAGCTGCTCAATTTATTACATTAAATAACATACTGCAAGCTGGAGATAATTTTGTATCAACTTCCTTTTTATATGGCGGAACAAGCAATCAATTTAAAGTAGCATTTAAACGTTTAGGAATTGAGGCTCGAATAGCAGATGGAGATAGTTCTGAAGCATTTGAAAAATTAATAGATGCTAATACTAAAGCCTTATACATTGAAACTATTGGTAATCCAGCATTTAACATTCCCGATTTTGAAAAAATTGCTTCTTTGGCTAAAAAACATGACTTGCCATTGGTAGTAGATAATACGTTTGGTGCGGCTGGATATTTATTCCGTCCAATTGAGCATGGAGCAAATATTGTTGTAGCATCAGCTACTAAGTGGATTGGTGGATACGGAACAAGTGTGGGTGGTGTTATTGTAGATGGAGGAAATTATAATTGGGGTAATGGAAAATTCAAACAGTTTTCTGAACCATCTGAAGGATATCATGGTTTAATTTTTAACGATGTGTTTGGTGAAAAAGGACCTTTTGGAAATATTGCTTTTATAATTAGAGCAAGAGTAGAAGGCTTAAGAGATTTTGGCGCAGTAATTTCTCCATTTAATTCTTTTCAATTAATTACAGGGCTTGAAACTTTATCATTACGCGTGCAACGTCACGTTGATAATGCTTTAGAACTTGCTAAGTGGTTAGAAAAAAGACCGGAGGTTGAATACGTTAACTATCCTGGACTAGAGAGTTCTAAATATCATACTTTGGCTAAAAAATATTTACGTAATGGTTTTGGTGGTGTTTTATCTTTTAAATTAAAAGAAGGAAAATTAGCTGCTGATTTTATCGTTAATAATTTATCATTAGTAAGTCATTTAGCGAACGTTGGAGATGCTAAAACATTAATCATTCATCCATCTACAACAACACATGAACAGTTGTCGTCTGATGAACAAAAACGAGCAGGTGTAGAAGCTGGTTTATTAAGAGTTTCTGTTGGTATTGAACATATTGAGGATATTAAAAATGATTTTTCTTCAACTTTTGAAAAACTATCAAAAATTAGCAAACAAGAACTTGAATTACTATTAAACTAAAATAATTCATCCTCTTTCTACAGAGAGAGGATGAATTTTAATTATTATGAATCATACATTTCTACATAAAACAAGATTTCAGTTAGAAAGCGGTTTATCACTTCCGCAATTGGAAATTGCGTATCACACTTACGGTAAATTAAATGCTGATAAGAGTAATGTGATTTGGGTTTCACATGCTTTAACGGCTAATAGTGATGTGTTTGATTGGTGGTCAGGTTTATTTGGTGAAAACGATTTGTTTAATCCCCAAGATTATTTTATTGTGTGCGCTAATAATTTAGGTTCTTGTTATGGAACTACTGGTCCTTTAAATATTAATCCTGATACAAATGAGCCTTGGTTCAGTTATTTTCCTCATATTACTATTCGTGATATGGCTAATACTTTGCAAGTATTGAAAAATCATTTGGGTATTGAAAAGATCCATACTTTAATAGGAGGTTCACAAGGCGGACAAATTGCACAAGAATGGGTATTACAAAATCCTGAAGTGACAAGGAACTTAATTTTAATTGCAACTAATGCGCAGCATTCTCCTTGGGGAATTGCTTTTAATGAGTCTCAACGTTTAGCCATTAAAGCTGATAGGACTTATTTTGGTAATACAACAAATGGCGGAGAAAAAGGCCTACTAGCAGCAAGAAGTATTGCATTATTAAGTTATAGAAATTATAATACTTATCATAGTACTCAAAAAAACAATGGAAATAATAATATCAATAATCACGCGGCATCTTCGTACCAACGTTATCAGGGAGAGAAGCTAGTAAAACGTTTTAATGCGTATTCGTATGTGCGATTATCTGAAGCAATGGATTCTCACAATGTAGCTCGCGAAAGAGTTTATAGCGTGGAAACTATCTTAAATAACATCGAAGTTCCAACGTTAATCATTGCAGTGAACTCAGATCTATTGTTTCCAATATCTGAACAACAGCTATTAGCTAAAGGGATTAAAAATTCAGTTTATAAAGAAATTGATTCTATATACGGACATGATGGCTTCCTTATTGAAACAAAACAATTGACAGAACATATTAAACAATTTTATCATACACAAAACGTAAATACACAAACAGTAATTATATAAAATACAATTATGAGCAAAAAACTAAAAATAGGATTATTTGGATTTGGATGCGTAGGCCAAGGACTTTACCATGTATTAAATAACAGCACTGGCTTTAAAGCAGATATTGCAAAAATTGCCGTAAAAAATAAAAATAAAACTCGTACAGTAGGTGCAGAATTAATTACCTACGATAAATGGGAAATTTTAAATAATCCTGAAATTGATGTAATAGTTGAGTTAATTGACGATGCGGACGAAGCATTTCATATTGTCAGCGAAGCATTAAAAAAAGGGAAACATGTGGTAACAGCTAATAAAAAATTATTAGCTACTCATTTAGATGAGTTGTATCGTTTGCATAAAGAAAACAATGTTTCTTTGTTATATGAAGCGTCTGCTTGCGGAAGTATTCCGATCATCCGCACTTTAGAAGAGTATTTTGATAACGAAGAATTAGTGCAAGTTTCTGGGATTTTTAATGGAACTACTAACTACATTTTAACTAAAACCATTGCAGAAAAATTATCTTATGCTGACGCGTTAAAACAAGCTCAGGATAAAGGCTTTGCTGAATCTGATCCAACTAATGACGTGGAAGGTTATGATGCAAAGTTTAAAGCGGTGATTATAGCTTTACATGCCTTTGGGTTAATTATCAAACAAGATGAAGTGTTGAATATAGGCATTACAACTTTACATGATAACGATATTCAATATGCGTCTGAAAAAGGATATAAAATTAAATTAACACCTATTATTCAACGTTTAGAAAATGATAATGTAAGTGTATTTGTTGCGCCTCGTTTTATTAGAGAGCATAATCATTTATTTAACGTGGATAATGAGTTTAATGGAGTTATTGTTGAAGGTAAGTTTTCTGGCGAACAATTCTTGCAAGGAAGAGGTGCTGGTTCTTACCCTACTGGAGCAGCAGTATTATCTGATATTTCCGCCCTATCTCATGGATATAAATATGAGTTTAAAAAATATGCACAAAAACATGCTCCAACATTTACCAACGATGTATTAATTGAGGCCTATTTAAGATACAATAGTGCTGATGATTTGAAACAAATTATATTTGAAGAGATAACGGAAAGATATACAAGTAAAGATTATCATTATGTTGTAGGTAAAGTGAATTTAAAAAACTTAATAGAGAATCGGAATTATATTTTGAAACATAATTTATTTATTTCATTGGTTGATGAAAAAGTAAGTTTGGCCAAAGATGAGTTAAGAAAAACAGTATTAAAAAAAGAATTAATAAAAAATTAATCAATATAAAAAGAAGAAAATATGTCAATTAGATTAGGAGATATCGCACCAGACTTTTTAGCAGAGTCGAGCGAAGGACAAATTAAATTCCACCAGTGGTTAGGCGATAGCTGGGCTGTATTGTTTAGTCATCCCGCAGATTTTACACCTGTTTGTACAACTGAATTAGGAAGCGTTGCTAAATTCAAACCGGAGTTTGATAAGCGTAACGTGAAGGTTATTGCATTGAGTGTAGATCCAGTTGCTTCTCATTTAGAATGGATAAAGGATATTAATGAAACGCAAAATACGGTGGTTAATTATCCTATTATTGCCGATCCAACCTTTGAAGTGTCGAAGTTATATGACTTTGTGCATCCAAATGCATCAGATAAATTCACTGTACGTTCAGTAGTTATTATTGGGCCGGATAAAAAAGTAAAATTATTAATTACCTATCCAGCTTCTACTGGAAGAAATTTCACTGAAATATTGAGAGTTATAGATTCTTTACAATTAACGGCGAATTATAGCGTGGCAACACCAGCTAACTGGAAACAAGGAGAAGATGTAGTTGTGATACCTGCCATTAAAACTGAAGATATAGCTGCTAAGTTTCCTAAGGGATTTAAAGAAATAAAACCATATTTAAGAACGACTCCACAGCCTAATTTATAGTATTCAATATTTGAAAATAACGCGTCTTTACGTAAAGTATTGGCGCGTTATTTTTTTTCTTTAACCTTTACAAGTCTGTTTTCTTTTTTAATTAAATCGGCAATACTATTATTTGATAAAATTATTAAACTAGCCACTCTTACTTCTGTCATTATTTTTTTAATGCCACAGGTCGTTTCATCTTCACAATCATCACACTTTTGGTAAAAATTTAAACTAGCGCATGGTAATAATGCAATCGGTCCGTCAGTTAATCTAATAACATCCGTAAGATAAATATCAGTTGGTTTTTTAAGTAAAAAATAACCACCATTTACCCCCATTTTACTGCCTAAAATCCCATTTTTCCTTAATTCTAAAAGAATGGCTTCTAAAAATTTTTTAGGAATATTGCCTTTTTCTGAAATTTCAGAAATCCTCATGTGAGGTTCGTTGTCACCATGACGAGCCAATATAACTAATGATTTAATAGCGTATTTTGATTTTTTGGAAAGCATATATTTAAAAATGTATAAGCAAAATTAGAAACAAAAACCTATTACGCAAATATTCCTGCAAGTGATAGATGTCACTTATCCCAAAAATAAAAAACCGCTGTTGTAAAATAACAGCGGTTTAAAACTAATAACAGTAAGTAATAAACTATAAACTATACCTTAACGTTAATCCATAAGTAATAGGATCTCCTAAAACTCCTGCATATAGTCCAGAGTTTCCACTAGCTGGTAATAATTGCTCAAAGTAGTTTTGATTTAAAATGTTTTTACCCCAAGCAAATATGGTTAAACCATGTGTTGCTTTAAATCCTATTCTTGCGTTTAATAAACCATAATCGCTAATATTTAAATATTTTGATGGAGATGGGCTTGATGAAAATGATGAACGATAAGAGCCGTCAGCTGCTAAAAAATATCGCCCTTGTAAGCCAATTAAATTTCCTTTTAATGAAACCTCTGCT
Source organism: Flavobacteriales bacterium (assembly GCA_040376995.1). Taxonomy (GTDB): domain Bacteria; phylum Bacteroidota; class Bacteroidia; order B-17B0; family Aurantibacillaceae; genus UBA4416. The sequence continues at coordinate 15,215 of JBEIPP010000026.1, read as the reverse complement.
CCTAATGAACCTGCCCATTTTGAAATTCCAGGTAAATCTCCGCCCGAAATATCTTTAAATGCTGCTTGAACACTTGTTGTTCCTGATAATACCGTTGCACCAGTTTCTTCTAGAGGTAGAGGTGCATTTGTGAATTTTACATATTTACCTTCGGTGTAAGATACTGCTCCATAAAATGAAAACGATTTGTTTATTCTAACATTACCATCTATTTCAGCTCCTTTCACGTTTACTTTTTCGGCATTAGCTAAATAACCTCTGTTTACTCCTAATTCAGGTGATTGAACGTTGGTTTGATAGTTTTTTATGTCTGTATTATAAGCGGATAAGTTAATTGTCGTGTTTTTAAATAAGGATGTTTTAACACCAAATTCAATATGCTGAACTTCTTCTGGTTTAATGACTGCTAATGTTACATCAGGATTCCCATTGGCGTCATTTGGTAACCCACCTACATTTACACCAGCAGGTTTAAAACTAGTAGCGTATGTTGCAAATAAATTAATTTTATTAGTTGGTTTATATGAAACGGTAAGCTGACCGGATAAATTATTTTCTTTAGTGCTTGCTTCAAATTCAGAAGCACTGTAAATCCCTTTTTTTATTGTTAAAAGGGCTGCGTTTGTTGTTTGTAACCCTCCATAAACTGATCTGTTATAGGAAACATTTTTTTCGTCGTAATTAAAGCGGATGCCTGGTAAAATATGTAAGCCTTTAATTACCTCCCAATCAGCTTGTGCAAATGCCGCTGCGCTAAGAGATTGTATGGATGAATTAGTATTTGCTCCGTATCCATCTAATAAACCGGGAGTTTTCCAGTTAGCACTGGTTGAACTTTGAGAAACACGCCATTGGTCTTTCCCTGATTCTTCTGTTCCATTTGTTTTTACTTCTTGTCCAATAGCATAAACACCAATAACACCGCTTAAACGAGAGCTAAAATTACCAGCATATCTAATTTCTTGCGACCAATTTTGGTGTTTTGAAGGGTTTTGTGATTTTGCTAAAGCTTGTAAGCCTGTAAAGTCTCTATCATTAGATGGGTCCCAATTCCAGTAACGCCAAGCAGAGGTAGAGGTTAAGGTTCCTTTTCCAATCTCAAAATCAGCATTTAAGGATACGCCCCCTAATTCGTTCCCTGATTTCCATGGAACGTCCGTATCAATTTTACGATCAAAGGCATTGGTACTTGGTAAGGTATAATTTAAATCTTTTGCTATAGCATCAAATTGTCGGTAAGCTGCTCGTTGTGTTTTAACAACTCCTGCAACAACTTGAGCATAACCATCTGGTTTTTGACTAGTGACATCACCAGCAAGGGTTACTGAAATTTTGTTGGTTGGTCTCCATAAAAACTGAACACGAGCGCCTTGATTATTAAGGGTATTGGTGTATTTACCAGTTCTAATATTTTCAATTGTTCCATCACGTTGAGTTCCAGAAAGTGAGGCACGAACTGCTAATTTTTTAGTAATTGGACCAGTAACAGAAGCTTTGGCTTGAACGTAACCATAATTACCATAACTTATTTCGGCATTAGCTCCAGGAGTAAAACTAGCTTTACGTGTTGTAATATTAAAGGCTCCAGCAGTTGTATTTTTTCCAAACAGTGTTCCTTGAGGACCCCTTAATACTTCTATTTGTTCAATGTCAATAAAATCAAGTGTGGCTGCTGCTGGTCGTGCGTAATATATACCATCCACATAAAAGCCAACTCCTGGGTCAAGACCATCGTTTGTTAATCCAAATGGAGAACCTAATCCACGAATATTAATCCCCGTGTTTCTTGGGTTTGATGAATATAATTGAACAGAAGGTACAATTTCTTTTACTCGATTTACGTTAAATGCTCCCGCATCATCAATGGCAGAGGCACTAACTACTGTGATAGGAATCGGCACATCTTGCGCCAACTCTTTTCTACGGCGAGATGTAATAGTAATTTCATTTAACGTATTGTTATATTTTAAAACAACAGCTAAAGGTGTGGTTGGAGCTTCCGTAATTTCTATTTCTTGAGTTTTATAACCTACAAGTTGAACTACTATAGTTATTGGTAAGTTTTTAAATGTTGAAATTTCAAATTTTCCATTTTCATCGCTTGTAACAGCGTTACTAGATCCTTTTACAAAGGCAACGGCCCCTATTAATTGCTCATTTAAACTGTCGGTAATAACCCCATTTATTTTTGTTTGAGAAAAAGCCACTGAGCTTGCAATAAGCAGTGGGAGTATTAGTATGTGATATATTTTTTTCATTTTATTTGGATATTTTATTGTTTTGATAATTTTTAGGTAATTTTTTTTAGGTTTTAATTATATCTGCGGATACGCATATCATAGTTACAACATCGGTATTCAATGAGTTTGATGGTTTTGTCAATTTCTTTTTTTAATAGATAGTAATTATTCATAGTAATTTTTTTATTTCGGTCGCAAAAGTAATTTAATATTCTTTAATTCCTATAGAGTTAGTAGATATTTAATGAAATTTTTTTTATTTTATGTATATTTATCTATAAAGCACTGTAATTACTGTTTTTTAATCTGTTAATAATCTATTAAATCTATAGACATTAAGTTGAATTTGTTTGAAATTTGTTTTTATAGTTAACAAATCTTTATCTTTGTTAAACAATAATGAAAGCCTATACTTTAAATATTAATTTTTTTAATCAACTAATGATGATGTGTTGTTGCGGGGGTTGCTGTTGCTAACGGAAGGATTTTTTATAAAAAATATGCCCCTCTGTATAGCATGGTGGTTTTTTATAACAAATTTTCAATAAACACTATTTATACTTAAACATAAAAAAATGGAAAAAATATTTATTAGCGAAACAGGACCAGAGGTATCAGCAGCGATTTACGGATTTTGGCGATGGAACACGGCAGCATTGGCTACGCAAAAAAAGATTGAAGATATCATCAATTATAATTTAGAATTAGGAGTGAATTCATTTGATCATAGTAATCATTATTACAATGGTAAAATTGAAGAATTATTTGGGAAAGCCATTGCATCTAGTTCTATTAATAGAGAAGATATTATTATTTCTTCTAAAGCGGGTGTTAGAATGTTTTCTGATAAAGGAACAAAAGGAGAGTATTATGATTTAAGTCCTGAGCATTTAACTAAAAGTGTAGAAGATTCTTTAAAACGTTTAAAAACGGATTATATCGATATTTTTTTATTAGAACATTACGATCCATTATATACAGTTGAAGAAACTGCCTCTGCTTTAATAAAATTATTACGTAGTGGTAAAATAAAAAGTATTGGTGTATCTAATTTTAATGTGTTTCAACATCGTTTACTAGCAAGCCATTTATCTCAACCAATCGTCACCAATCATATTGAGTTAAACTTATTACAAAGTTCAGCTATTGATGATGGTCGTTTAGATTTTATTAAAGAGCAATATAGTAAGCCAATGGCGTTTGCTCCTTTAGCTGGCGGTCGTATTTTAAATGGTAAAGATGCAAAGGCTGTAAAAGTAAGAAAAGTGTTGACTGACATTGCTAAAAAACATTCAGTAAATGTTGAACAAATTGCTGTAGCATGGCTATATAAATTAGGCGCATTGCCAATAATAGGAAGTCCTGATAAAAAACGTATAAAAAATGCCGCTAGTGCATATACGATTAAATTAAGTAACGAAGAATGGTATAAATTATATAACGCAGCTAAATAAAAAAATATGCAAAGTTTTAGAACAGAATTAGAATTAGTTACTCATTCAGGTAAAGCACTTGTTGAGAAAGATATTATTGATTTGGATAAAAAAATCAGAGAATTTCGTGAAGGTAAAATCAATGACGAAAAATTTCGTAGCCTTCGTTTAGCTCGTGGTGTTTACGGTCAGCGTCAACAAGGTGTTCAAATGATCCGTATTAAATTACCTTTTGGTAAAGTTTCTACTAAACAATTAATACGTATTGCTGATATCAGTGATGAGTACTCGAACGGTAATTTACATTTAACTACTCGTCAAGATATCCAAATTCACCATGTGAGTTTGGATAGAACACCTGAATTATGGGCGAAATTAGAACAAGATGACATTACCTTACGTGAAGCTTGTGGTAATACCGTTCGTAATATCACAGCCTCTGCCGAAGCAGGGATAGATCCTAATGAACCATTTGATGTGTCGCCGTATTCCTATGCATTATTTAGTTATTTTTTACGTAAACCTTTTGGACAAGAATTGGGACGTAAGATAAAAATTGCCTTTTCAAATAATGATAAGGATACAGCAGTTACCTATATTCATGATATTGGGTTTATTCCAAAAGTAAATGAATTAGGCGAAAGAGGTTTTAAAGTTTTAATTGGAGGTGGCTTAGGAGCGCAACCATTTTTAGCGCAAACGGCTCATGAGTTTTTACCAGAAAATAAATTAATTCCTTTTGTTGAATCTACTATTCGTGTATTTGATAGACATGGAGAACGAGTAAGCCGCCATAAAGCACGTATTAAATATTTAATCAATAAAATTGGTGTAGCTGAGTTTTTAAATTTGCTAGCGGAGGAAGAAAAAGCGATTTTAAATAAAGTATATGAAATAGATAGAACGTCTGTTGACATTCAATTTCCTAAAAGTGTAAAAAATCCTTTAACATTACCTCAAGTAGATGAAAAAGAATATAAAATTTGGTTAGATACCAATACCTTTAAACAAAAACAAGAAGGGTTTTATGGTGTATACGTGAAAGTTCTTTTAGGAAATATATCATCTGCTAAATCTCGTTTGTTGGCAAAATTAATTGATACCTATGCTTCATCACAAGATTTTAGAATTACGATTAATCAAGGTTTTTTATTGAAATTTGTTACCAAAGAGTCATTACCATTTTTGTTTAATGAATTAAAACAATTAGAATTAGCAACACCAGGTTTTGATTCGGTAGGAGATATAACAGCATGCCCTGGAACAGACACTTGTAATTTAGCCATTTCTAACAGTACTAATGTGACTGTAGAATTAGAAAAAGTAATTTATGCCGAATTTCCGGATTTAGTTTATAATCATGATTTAAAAATTAAAATTAGTGGTTGTATGAATTCATGTGGCCAACATGGTTTAGCTCATATTGGTTTTCATGGTAGTTCTTTTAAAGTAGGCGCTAATGTTGTACCAGCTTTACAAGTGTTATTGGGTGGAGGTACAGTTGGAAACGGTAACGGTAGAATTGCTGAAAAAGTGATTAAAGTAGCTAGTAAACGTGGACCAGATGTTTTGAGAACTATTTTTAATGATTTTCAAAAAAATGCAGTGGAAGGAGAATATTTTAATTCTTATTATGACAAGCAAGGTAAAGATTATTTCTATCAGTTATTAAAACCATTAGGGGATAATAGCACTTTAAAAGAATCTGATTACATTGATTGGGGGTCGGATGAAAAATTTGCTACGGCTATTGGAGTAGGTGAGTGTGCTGGTGTTATTATAGATTTAGTGGCTACTTTGTTTTTTGAGGCCGAAGAAAAATTAGCGTGGAGTGCAGAAGCGTTTGATAATGGTCAATTTGGAGATAGTATTTATTACACCTATGCTTCATTTATAAGTGGCGCTAAAGCTTTATTACTTGATAAACAAGTGCATGTTAATACACATCATACCTTAATTGCTGATTTTGATAAGCACTTGGTTGATACAGGATTAATTAAGCTTGAAACAAGTTATAAAGAGTTGGTGCTTCAAATTAATAAAAATGAACCAAGTAAAGAGTTTGCCGAAAAATATTTTTCTCAAGCTCAAGCATTTTTAAATCAAGTAAAATTATACAGAGAAACACAAAACAATGTCACTTCTGACGTAGTCGAAAATAAATAAAAAACAATATCATGTCAAATTATATACATCCAAAAATTACTTTAGTAGGCGCAGGTCCTGGAGATATTGAATTAATTACATTAAAAGGTATTAACGCGTTAAAGACGGCTAATGTTGTTTTATTTGACGCCTTAGTTAATAAAGAATTATTAGATTTTGCGCCAAAAGATGCCGTAAAAATTTATGTAGGTAAGCGTAATCATAACCATGCTTATACACAGGAACAAATTAATACATTAATTGTTGATATGGCATATACGTATGGTCATGTAGTACGTTTAAAAGGCGGCGATTCATTTGTGTTTGGTAGAGGACAGGAAGAATTAAATTATGCTAATGCGTTTAATATCGAAACATCTGTTGTTCCCGGTATTTCAAGTTCTATTTCAGTGCCTGCATTAGCTGGTATTCCAGTAACTCACCGTGGTGTTAGTGAAAGTTTTTGGGTAATTACTGGAACAACAAAAGATAATCAATTATCAAAAGACGTTTTTTTAGCTGCTAAAACTAATGCAACAATTGTTATTTTAATGGGTTTAGCTAAGCTAAAAGAAATTGCTGAAATTTTTGCTAAGGAAGGGAAAGCAAATACGGCCATCGCTTTAATACAGGATGGATCCTTACCTACACAAAAAGTAGCGGTTGGTACAATTAATACAATAATTGATATTGCTGAAAACAATCAAATTAAAGCACCTGCTATTATTGTTATTGGCGAGGTGGTTGAGCAACATCAAAATTTCGAAGCTATTTTATCTAACTATCAGATTTTAGAAAACTAATGTTTAAATCATTCGGTTTATATATTATTTTTTCAGTTTTGTTTAGTTCAGGTATAGCTCAAAATAATACGCCTATTATTGTTAAAGATAATATGGTTTGGTTAGGATATTTTAGCATGATTAAATTTAACGAAAGATGGAGTTTAAATTCGGATGTTCAATTTCGTACTAGAAATGAAGTTAAAAATAATTCCCAAGCATTGATAAGAGTGGGATTATCATATAAAATAAACGAGAAAGTAGATGTTACTTTAGGATTAGCGCATTTCCGGTTTTTTATTACTAACGAAAAAACTAGAGGAGAATGGAGACCTTGGCAAGAAGTGAAGATTTTAGATCAAATTGGAAAGGTGAAGCTTTCACATCGATTTAGAGTAGAGCAGCGTTTTAATGAAGTAGTTAAAAATAGGGAGGTTGTTAATGAATATCAGTTTAATTTGAGATTCAGGTATCGTTTTGATTTAAGATTTCCATTAATCAAGGAAAAAGAAAAAGGAAGTAATTTTTATTGTATTATTGGAAATGAACTAATGATTAATGCTGGAAATACAATAGTGTATAATTATTTTGACCAAAATAGGTTGTATACAGGTATCAATTATGAAATAAATAAAAAAATAGCTTTACAATTACAATACATGCATCTTTGGCAACAAGCATCAGATGGGTTGAGTTTAAACAGTAATAATATAGTAAGATTTAACATCTACCACACAATTAGTATATGAGTTTAGAAACAAAAAACACCTTATTTCCCGTTTTTTTAAAACTCGAAAAATTCCGAGTTTTAATTGTTGGCGGAGGAAAAGTAGGTCTTGAAAAAATAACAGCTGTTTTAAATAATAGCCCTGCTACAACCATAACATTGGTTGCTACTCATGTTTCCGAAGAAATAAAGGCTTTTCAATTACAATATTCAAATTTAATTATCCATCAACGTTCTTTTGTTGAAGCGGATTTAAATCACATTGATTTAGTAATTGTAGCTGTTAATAATAAAGAAACAAGTTTAGAGATTAAAGAATTAGCTCAACAAAAACATATTTTAGCAAATGTGGCGGATACACCCGATCAATGTGATTTTTATTTGGGGTCAATCGTTCAAAAAGGGCATGTAAAAATTGCGGTATCTACCAATGGTAAATCACCAACTTTAGCAAAACGCATTAGAGAAACATTCGAAGAGTCTTTTCCAGAAGAAATTAACGAATCATTGGATAATTTAACGAAGGTTCGTAGTTATTTATCAGGTGATTTTACGGAGAAAGTAAAACAATTAAATTCAATTACAGCGGTTCTTTCTTCTAACCCTAAACAATTAAAAGAAACAAGCATAAGTAAAAAACGTATCTGGACTTACAGCTTATCGATACCCTTATTGTTGATTTTAGGGTATTTGTTAAGCCATTTTTTACCACCAGATGTGTTAGGTGGATATGCCTATCAATTTGCACAAACCATTGATTCATCTATTTTCTTATATATTTTAGCAGGCTTTACAGCTCAAATGATTGATGGAGCTTTAGGAATGGCTTATGGCGTTACAGCAACCACTTTTTTATTATCTTTTGGAGTAGCTCCTGCTGCATCGAGTGCTAGTGTTCATGCTTCAGAGGTTTTTACAAGTGGTGCATCAGGATTAATGCATTTAAAATTTGGAAATGTTAATAATAAATTATTTAAAAGCTTATTAATTCCAGGTGTAATTGGGGCAATTTTAGGAGCATATATTTTATCATCTTTTGAGCAATACAACTATATTATTAAACCATTAGTTTCAGGATACACGTTAATACTTGGTATTATTATCATTTTTAAAGCCTTAAAAAAAGATAATATTCGTCAAAAAATTAAACGCATATTTCCATTGGCATTAATTGGAGGTTTTTTAGATTCTATTGGAGGCGGAGGCTGGGGACCAATTGTATCTTCTACATTAATTGCACGTGGTAAAAATCCAAGATATACAATTGGTTCTGTAAACTTGGCCGAATTTTTTATTGCACTATCAAGTTCATTAACCTTTGTTACGATTATTGGATTAACGCATTGGTCCATTATCCTTGGATTGATTATTGGAGGTGTGATTGCTGCACCTATAGCGGCATATTTAGCAAATAAAATTCCAACCAAAAGTATTATGATACTCGTGGGAATCGTAGTAATTATACTAAGTTTAAAACGATTGTTCTTTTAAAATTTAACCACAAAGACGCTAAGTTGGCGCAAATAAAAAAATAAAAAACAAAAACGATATAACATAATAACCCTCTGAGCACTTAGCGAAATCCCGATAAATATCGGGACAGCGCACTTAGCGGTTAAAACACAAACAATATGATAACAACAGACATAGCCATAGTAGGCGCAGGGCCAGTAGCATTATTTGCCATTTTTGAAGCAGGACTTTTAAAAATGAGATGTCATTTAATTGATTATTTACCTCAAGTTGGGGGACAATTATCTGAGATTTATCCTAAAAAACCAATATATGATATACCTGGATTTCCAACTGTATTAGCTCAAGAGTTAGTGGATAATTTAGTAAAACAAGCCGAACCATTTAATCCAGGATATACTTTAGGAGAGCGCATCGAAACCCTTGAAAAATTGGGAGATCGTGAATTTATTTTAACCACTAACATGGGAACAAAAGTTAGTGCAAAAGTAGTAGTTATTGCGGGTGGTTTAGGATGTTTTGAACCACGCAAACCCGAGGTAGAAAATTTGGTGCAATTTGAAAATGGCAAGGGCGTAAGTTATATGGTATTAGATCCAGAAACTTATAGAGATAAAAACATTGTGATTGCCGGAGGAGGTGATAGTGCTTTAGATTGGACTATTTTTTTAGCCAATGTTTCAAAAAAAGTAACCTTAGTGCATAGAAGCGAATCGTTTAGAGGAGCTCCTGATAGTGTGAATAAAGTAATGGCTTTGGCAGCTGAAGGTAAAATAGATTTATTGCTTAATACCAATTTAACGAAAGTAAGTGGTGATTCTGTTTTACAAAGTGTAACGGCAGTTGATTCTAAAACGAAAGAAGAGAAAATTATTGAAGCTGATAATTTAATTCCTTTATTTGGGTTAAGTCCAAAATTAGGGCCAATTGAAAACTGGGGTTTAAATATTGATAAAAACGCAATAGAGGTAAATACGGATGACTATTCAACCAATGTAGAAGGTGTTTATGCCATTGGAGATATTAATACGTATAAAAATAAATTAAAATTGATTTTGTGCGGTTTTCATGAAGCGGCTTTAATGGCTCATAGTGCTTATAAATATGTTAATCCAGGTGTAAAATATACTATGAAATATACAACTGTAAACGGTGTAAATTCGTTCTAAATCCTTTATATTTATAGCATTAAAACTTATTGAAATGAAGATAAATATTAAAAGATTGAATGATAATTTTCATATGGAAGCATCCAATGAAGATGGTAATGTTTTGCATATGGATGGTTCACCTGAAATTGGTGGGCAGGGAAAAGGTATGCGTCCTATGCAATTAATTTTATCTGCATTAGGTGGTTGTAGTTCAATAGATATTATTTCTATTTTAAGAAAACAAAAACAAGAATTAGATTCTATTGAGATTGAAGTTAATGGAGATAGAGATCCTGTTGGAGTAGAAGGATATTCATTATTTAAAACCATTGAAGTTCATTTTATTTTAAAAGGTAATGTTGATAAAGATAAAGTTGATAGAGCTGTTAAATTATCGATGGAAAAATATTGTTCAGTAACTAAAACGTTAGAACCAACAGCTAAGATTACTTACAAGGTAACATTAAATTAATTGTCAGTTCGAGCTTGTTACCCTGAGCGGAGTAGAAGGGCGAGAACAAATAAATCGCATTATGAAAAACAAACAATTTGAAACTCAAGCTATCAGAGCGCAATTTGAGCGTACTGATTATAATGAACACTCATCTCCCGTTTTTTTAACGTCTAGTTTTGTATTTGATACAGCCGAAGAAATGCGTGCGGCTTTTAATGAAGAGTCTGATGATTTTATTTATTCTCGTTATGTGAATCCAAATACAAATGAATTTATAAATAAAGTATGTTTATTAGAAGGTGCCGAAGCCGGTTTTGCCACTGCTTCAGGAATGGCAGCAATCTTTACAACTTTTATGTCTCTTTTAAAATCAGGAGATCATGTGGTATCTTGTTCTTCTGTATTTGGGGCAACGCATGCGGTGTTTTCAAAGTATTTTCCTAAATGGAATATTACTTATTCATATTTCAATACGAACAATGTTGCTGAAATTGAAAAATTAATTAAACCAGAAACTAAATTTATATATTTAGAAACACCCACTAATCCAGCTATTGAATTAATTGATTTAGAATTAGTGGCTAAGGTTGCTAAGAAACATAATATTTTATTAATCGTTGATAATTGTTTTGCAACACCTTATTTGCAAAATCCCATTAAATATGGTGCTGATTTAGTGATTCATTCAGCAACAAAATACATGGATGGGCAAGGTCGTGTACTTGGTGGAGTTGTAGTTGGAAAAAAAGACTTAGTTCATGATATTTATTTATTTGGAAGATTAACAGGGCCTTCTATGAGTCCGTTTAACGCGTGGGTATTAAGTAAGAGTTTAGAAACCTTAGCATTGCGTATGGATAGACATAGTGAGAATGCTTTATATGTTGCTCAAAAATTGGAAGGTCATTCTCAATTAGAAAATGTATCGTATCCATTTTTGCCATCACATCCACATCATGCTATTGCTAAAAAACAAATGAAAGCGGGTGGAGGCATTATTACCATTACGGTTAAAGGTGGTTATGTAGCCGCAAAGAAGTTTTTAGATAAATTACAAATGATAAAAATATCTCCAAATCTTGGAGATGCAAGAAGTATTGTGACGCACCCAGCTTCATCCACACATTGTAAGTTAAGTGAAGAAGAACGTTTGAACGTTGGTATCACACCGGGTTTAATTCGCGTATCAATTGGATTAGAAAACAAAGAAGATATTTTAAATGATTTAATACAAGCTTTGAAATAATTTAGCCACAAAGTGGCTAAGAAGACCAAAAGAAAAAGAGAAAAAATAAATATATAAAACATTAATCCTTTGCGTACTTTGCCAAAAAACTCAGCGGCCTCTGCGATTAAACAACATACAAAATGAACAACATACAAGAACTCATAAAAGATAAATCACCTGAAGAATCTCTTGCCATATTAGCACAAGAGTTTTTAGGAAAGGTTGTATTTTCAACAAGCTTAGGCTATGAAGATCAAGTGATTTCTCATTTTATTTTCTCCAATAAATTACCAATCGAAGTGTTTACATTAGACACTGGCCGTTTATTTAATGAAACGTACTCTGTTTTAAATAGCACATTAGAACGATATAAAACACCAATTAAGGTAATGTACCCTCAAACAGAGGCTATTGAAAAATTAGTGTCTGAAAAAGGCCCCATTAGTTTTTACGAAAGCTTGGAGAATAGAAAAGAGTGTTGTTACATACGAAAAGTTGAACCATTAAAACGTGCTTTAAAAGGTAAAACAATTTGGATAACAGGAATACGTGCCGAACAATCTGATAATAGGCATGATATGCCTAATTTAGAATGGGACGAGGCTAATCAAATTATTAAGTTTCATCCGATTTTAAATTGGACATTGGAAGAAGTGAAAGCATATATATTTAAATACAATATTCCTTACAATCCTCTGCACGATAAAGGTTTTGTGAGTATAGGTTGCGCACCTTGTACAAGAGCGATTAAAGAAGGAGAAGATTTTAGAGCTGGTAGATGGTGGTGGGAACAAAATGATAAAAAAGAATGTGGATTGCATAGTAAATAAAGACAGAAGAGAGGCAAGACCAAAAAGACTAAAGGGATTTAAGAGATAAAATAATATTATAACCACAAGCTTGTCACTTCGAGCGGAGTCGAGAAGCGAAAAAAAACAGATTATGAAAAACAAAGATTATTTAGATGAATTAGAAGCAGAAGCAATTTACATTCTGCGTGAAGTGGCTGGACAATTTGATAGGCCAGCATTATTATTTAGTGGTGGTAAGGATAGTATTTGCTTAGTGCATTTAGCATTAAAAGCGTTTCGTCCTGGTAAATTTCCTTTTCCATTAGTGCATGTAGATACTGGTCATAACTTTGAAGAAGCGATCACATACCGCGATAATTTAGCTAAACAATTAGATGAAAAATTAGTAGTACGTTATGTTGAAGATACAATTAAAGTAAAACAATTGCAAGATGGCAAAGGTAAATTTCCAAGTCGTAACGGGTTGCAAACATTTACGTTATTAGACGTGATTGAAGAATTTGAATTTGATGCTTGTATTGGTGGAGCTCGTAGAGATGAAGAAAAAGCAAGAGCCAAAGAACGTATCTTTTCTGTAAGAGACGAGTTTGGTCAATGGGATCCTAAAATGCAACGTCCCGAATTATGGAATATCTATAATGGTAAAATTAACAAAGGCGAAAACGTTAGAGTATTTCCAATAAGTAACTGGACAGAGTTAGATGTTTGGAATTATATTAAACGAGAAAACATTGAATTGCCTTCTATTTATTTTACGCATGAACGTGAATGCATCTTAACAGAAAATGGTCAGTTAATGAATACGAATGAATTTGTAACCATTGATGAAAAAGATGTTATCGTTAAAAAGAAAGTACGTTACCGCACTGTTGGAGATATGACTTGTACAGCTGCGGTTGAAAGTGAAGCATATACAGTGGATGATATTATTAAAGAATTAAAAGAAGCGAAAATTAGTGAGCGTGGCGCTACTCGTATGGATGACAGAGTAAGTGAAGCTGCTATGGAAGACAGAAAAAAAGGAGGATACTTCTAAGGGATTAAATAGACGAAAGAGACAACCGTAATTTAGCAAACACAGATTCGTAAATTCGTATTGATTCGTAATCAATACATATACAAAAACAAAATTATAAAATGGATTTATTAAGATTTTTTACAGCAGGTAACGTAGACGATGGCAAGAGCACATTAATTGGACGTTTATTATACGATAGCAATTCTATATCAACAGATATTATTGAAACATTAACTCGTCAGAGTAAAACAACAGGAACGAATACAGAAATTGATTTAGCTTTATTAACGGATGGTTTGAGAGCTGAGCGTGAACAGGGCATTACCATTGATGTAGCCTATAAATACTTTAGTACCGATAAACGTAAGTTTATTATTGCAGATACACCAGGTCATATTCAATATACGCGAAACATGTTTACTGGCGCATCTAATGCTAATTTGGCAATTATATTGGTAGATGCACGTAATGGTATTACCGATCAAACAAAGCGCCATACAATTATTTCTGCTATTTTAGGAATACCTCATGTATTGGTGTGTATCAATAAAATGGATTTGGTAGATTACTCAGAAGAGAAGTATAAGCAAATAGAAAGTGATTATTTAACCTTCGCAAAACAATTGACTTTAAAAGATATTTCTTTTATACCTGCAAGTGCTTTAGCTGGAGATAATGTAGTCACAAAATCTGATAAAATGAGTTGGTATAAAGGAAAACCTTTATTAGAGTTTTTAGAAACAATAGAAATTACGGAAGCAAAACAAACAGATGTATCGCGTTTTCAAGTACAATACGTGATTCGTCCGCAAACTGATGACTTACATGATTATCGTGGTTTTGCAGGTAGAGTAGTGAGTGGTTCTTATCAAAAAGGACAAAAAGTAAGGATACTACCTTCTGGTATTGAAACAACTATCGATAAAATTGAGGTGAATCAACAAGAAGTAGATATAGCTGAAACTAATACTCCTGTAGTTCTTCATTTAAAAGATGATGTGGATATTAGCAGAGGTAATAGCATTGTGCCAACAGAACATTTACCTAAAACTGAAAAAGAAGTCACAGCTACTATTTGCTGGATGGATAATGCAGCTTATATTCCTGGACAAAAAATACTATTACAACAAAATAGTTTTAGAACAAAAGCTGTTGTAAAAGAAGTGATTAGTAAAATTGATATTCATTCTTTTAAGGCCTTAGATAGTGATGGCTCAATGAAATTAAACGATATTTGTAAAGTGTTAATTAAAACAGCTGAACCAATTAGCTTTGATAGCTATTTAGATAACAGAAATTCAGGTTCTTTTATTTTGATTAATGAAAATACAAATAACACCATTGCAGCAGGTACAATTGATTAGAAGGTATTAAGCGCAGTTAAATTGATAAAAAAATAGTATTAAATTTGCTTGCAAAAATTATATCACATGGAATTAATTACTACTTATAACTGCAAAAAAAATGATATTGGCGTACACGATAATATGTTTGGAGGAACTTTAATGTCATTTAGGTTACGTACTAACAGTTGTGAGTGATAGGAAAATAGGCCATTCCAGCGGTTGCTACTTCTTATCAGATATTGTTAGCTCAACTGACTATTACGCCTTCGGCTCTCCAATGCCGGGGCGTAGTTTTAACTCGAATAGTTATAAATATGGGTTTAATGGCAAAGAAAAAGTAGACGAAATTAGTGGTTCAGGAAATAGTTATGACTTTGATGCAAGACTTTATGACGCACGATTAGGT
>JBEIPP010000025.1:0-25695 GCA_040376995.1 Flavobacteriales bacterium | reverse complement strand
ATCATTGCTGATATTGAAAAAGATACAGTTGATTTTCGTCCAAACTTCGATGACTCTTTAACGGAGCCTACTGTTATGCCAACTCGTATACCAACGTTGTTAATGAATGGCGCTTCGGGTATTGCCGTTGGTATGGCAACCAATATGGCACCTCACAACTTAACAGAGGTTATTAATGGTATTATTGCTTACATCGATGATAATAATATTGACATTGATGGTTTGATGAAACATATTAAAGCGCCTGATTTTCCTACAGGTGGAACTATTTATGGTTATGAAGGTGTAAAAGATGCTTTCCATACAGGACGTGGACGAGTAATGATGCGCGCTAAAGCAAGTATTGAGCCAGTAAATAACCGTGAGCGTATTATTGTGACTGAAATCCCTTATCAAATTAATAAGGCTGAAATGATTAAGCGCCAATGGGAATTATGTAACGAGAAAAAAATTGAAGGTATTACAGAAATTCGTGACGAGAGTAACCGTGAAGGGATGCGTATTGTTTATGAATTAAGAAGTGATGCAATTTCTAATGTTGTATTAAATAATTTATATAAATACTCTGCGCTACAAACTTCATTTTCAATTAATAACGTTGTTTTAGTGAAAGGCCGTCCTGAAATGTTGAATCTAAAAGATATGATTCATTATTTTGTGGAGCACCGTCATGATGTGGTTGTTCGTCGTACGAAGTTTGATTTAATGCAAGCTGAAAAACGCGCTCACATTTTAGAAGGCTTATTAATTGCCCAAAAAAATATTGAAGAAGTCATCAAAATTATTCGTGAAAGCGCCTCTCCAGACGCAGCTAAAGATGAATTAATTACTCGTTTTTCATTATCTGAAATTCAAGCACGTGCCATTTTAGATATGCGTTTACGTACATTAACTGGACTAGAGGTTGATAAATTAAATGCAGAGTACGATGAGTTAATGAAAAGCATAGCATATTTCAAAGAAATTTTATCTGATGAAAAATTACGTTACAAAATTATCAGAGAAGAATTAGTGGAAATTGGAGAAAAATATGGTGATGAACGTCGCACGGATATTGTTTACGCTGGCGATGATTTAAAAATTGAAGACATGATTGCCGATGAAGATGTAGTGATTACTATTTCTCATTTAGGATACATGAAACGTACAAATCTTGCTGAATACCGTTCTCAAAATAGAGGAGGCAGAGGCAGTAAAGGAACTGCTACTCGTGATGAAGATTTTGTAGAACACATGTTTATTGCCTCAACACATAATTATATATTATTGTTTAGCGAAAAAGGACAGTGTTATTGGATACGTGCTTACGAAGTACCAGAAGGTGCAAAAAACAGTAAAGGACGAGCAATTCAAAATTTAATTAGTATTGCACCAGACGATAAAATAAAAGCGTTTATTAATATTAAAAATTTACAAGACGAAGAATACATCCAAAATAACTACATTATATTATGCACTAAAGATGGTATTATTAAGAAAACGTCTGTAGAAGCTTATTCTCGTCCACGTGCTAATGGTATTAATGCCATTACAATTCGCGAAGGAGATGTTTTATTAGAAGCAGCTTTAACTAATGGTAACAATGAAATTATGATTGCTACTAAATTAGGTAAGGTGTGTCGTTTCCCTGAAGCAAAAGTTCGTCCAATGGGTCGTAATGCATCTGGTGTAATTGGTATTGATTTAAATGATGAAGAAGGAGGCAACAACGAAGTAGTTGGTATGATTTGCATTGATGATATGCAAGCTAACGTATTAGTGGTTTCTGAAAAAGGATATGGCAAACGTTCTGATATTGAAGAATACCGTATTACTAATCGTGGCGGTAAAGGAGTTAAAACAATTAATATTACTGAAAAAACAGGAAACTTAGTTGGTATTAAATCTGTTACTGATGCTAATGACTTAATGATTATTACTAAAAATGGAATTGCTATTCGGATGAATGTGTCAGATTTACGTGTTATGGGTCGTGCTACACAAGGTGTTCGTTTAATCAATATTCAAGATAGTGATAGTATTGCTGCTGTAACTAAGGTAGATCATGAAGATGAATCAGAAATTGCAGTTGAAGAAGAAACTACTCCTGAAGTGCCAACTGGTGATGTAACTCCAACGGATAACGTAACAGAAGATTCAAATACTACACCAACGGATGATATCAGTTAATGGACGGACGAAAAAACTAACACAATACATTTATATTTGGACAAATAAATTTAGCATGAATAAAAAAACAATCATAACTGGAGCATTAAGCTTATTTAGCTTAGCATCTTTAATTGCTCAACCTACATTAGTAGAAAAAATTGAAGCAAAAGAAGGAAAAGTGGTGATTCCATACGAAAAATGGAAATTGCCTAATGGGTTAACCATTTTATTGAACGAAGATCATTCAGATCCAGCTGTTCATGTATTAGTTACTTATAAAGTTGGTTCTGATAGAGAGAGTTTAGGGAAATCTGGATTTGCTCACTTTTTTGAGCATATGATGTTTCAAGGTTCTAAACACGTGGCTGATGAAGAACATTTTAAAATTGTATCTACAGCAGGTGGTACTATGAATGGTAATACAACTGAAGATAGAACCGTTTATTTTGAAACTGTTCCTTCTAATAACCTAGAAATGGCGTTGTGGTTAGAGGCTGATCGTATGGGATTCTTATTAGATTCATTAACTACTAAAAAATTTGAAAACCAACGTGATGCGGTTAAAAATGAAAAATCTCAAAATGTAGAAAATCAACCTTATGCCATGGCATTTGTTGAAGAAATACAAAAGGCATTATATCCAGAAGGACATCCTTATAGCTGGCCTGTTATTGGCTATGTTGATGATTTAAATAGAGCTACTTTAGAAGACGTTAAAAACTTCTTTTTACGTTGGTATGGTCCAAATAATGCTATTTTAACTATTTCTGGTGATTTCAGTTCTCCTGAAGCATTAAAAATGATTGAAAAATATTTTGGAGGAATTAAACCTTGCCCAGATGTTAAGAAAATGAGAGTACCAGCAGTTACTTTGGCAACTGATAAATACACTGCTTATAAAGACCGTACTTATTTTCCATTAAACTTAAGAGTATATCCTACAGTTCCTCAATATAATAGAGATGAACCAGCATTAGATTTATTAGGTATGATGATGGGTAATGGTAATAACTCTATTTTTTATAAAAACTTCGTAAAAGCTAAACCAGAAATTGCTGTTAGTGCAAATGTTAATCACCGTTCAAAAGAATTAGCTGGTGAGTTTTCAATACAAATTTTTGCTTACCCACCAGAAGATTTTAATTTAGAAAAATTATTTTCAGATATCGATGCAAAAGTAAAAACAACGATTGATGAATTTGGGACATCTGGAATTACTGAAGATGCTTTAATAAGAGCAAAAGCAGAAGTTGAATCAAGTATGTATGGTGTTTTATCTACAATTGGAGACAAAGCAAGTGTTATTTCTGAATGGGAACGTTTGATTGGAAAAGGATACACGATATCTGACGAAATTGATAGATATAATAAAGTAACCATTGCAGATATTGACCGAGTATTTAATAAATACATAAAAGGAGCAGGTGCTGCTGTTTTAAATACATATCCAATTATGAATCAAAAAGATTCAGTAAAAAGTATCAATCCATATGCAAATATGAAGTTTGATACTCCAGCAGAATACAAAGGATTAACATATCAACCAGCAGTAGATGATTTTAAAAGAGATCAAAGACCTGTAGCAGGTGCCGCAAAAACAGTAACAATTCCAGAATACTTTACTTCTAAATTATCAAACGGAATCAATATTATTGGCACAAAAAATACAGAGTCTCCAGAGGTTGCTATTGTAATGACAATGGATGGTGGTAGTTTAGTGCTAACAGCTGAGCAATCAAAAAAATTAGGTGTTGCCGAATTAACAGCTAGTTTATTAAATGAAGGAACTAAAAACTATACAACTGAGCAAATTGCTGCTGAGTTAGAAAAATTAGGTAGTTCGATTAGCTTTTTTGCAAATAAACAAGCAACAACTATCCAAATTAATACTTTAAAAAAGAATTTAGATGCGACTTTAAAATTATTAGAAGAAAAATTATTAAATCCAGGTTTTAATGCTGAGGACTTTAAATTAACTAAAAAAAGGTATAAAGAAAGTGTTAAAAATGATGAAACTAGCGCTAATTCTATGGCTAATAGAGCATTTAACTTTGCATTATATGGTAATACAGTTATGGGTTTAGATCCATCAATTAAATCTATTGAAAGTGTTCAATTAGCTGATGTAAAAGATTATTATAATAATTACTATTCTCCATCAGTTACTAGTATTGTTGTAGTTGGTGATGTTGAAGAAAAAGATATCATTGCAAAACTTGGTTTTTTAAATAAATGGACTGCTAAAGAGGTTAAAATTCAATCTATTACTGAGCCTGCTCCAGCAACAGAACCTCAATTCTTTATCTACAATAAGTTTGGCGCACCTTCATCAGTTATTACGATGGGTTATCCTTCTTTGAAATTTGATGCAACTGGCGATTTTTACAAAAACAGAATTGCAAACTTCGTTTTTGGTGGAGCATTCAATAGCCGTTTAAACTTAAATTTACGTGAAGATAAAGGATATACTTATGGAAACCGTTCTAGTTTCTCAGGAGGTAAATAAAATGGTAGATTTGTTATTTATTATTATTTAAAACGTCCAGCAACAGTTTTATCATTAGCTGAAATTATTAAAGAGTTTACTAATTATCAAACAAATGGTATTACTGATAAAGAATTAGAATTTACTAAGAGTTCATTATTAAATGAAGAGGCTTTAAAATATGAGGCACCTTATCAAAAAGCTTCTTTCTTATCAAATATTGTGAGATATAATTTAGATAAAAACTTTACAAATGAACAAAACAAAATCTTAAAAAATATCACTAAAGATGAAGTAAATGCTCAAATTAAAAAATACTTTGATCTTAATAAATTAACAACTGTTGTAGTTGGTGATAAAGCATATATTGAGGCAGCTTTAGAAAAAGCTTCAAAAGATGCTAAAAACAAGGAAGTGCTAAATAAAGTTAAATTAAAGAAGATTTCAGTTGATTAATATATGTAATTGTACAATTTTTGCGTCTAAAGCATTGTACATGAATATATAACAAACATAAAAAAACACTAAGCTCAAAAAGCTTGGTGTTTTTTTTAATAAAATAGTTACATTTAACCACCAAAAATTAAACAAATGAGTATTAAAAAAACGATAACAGCTTTGTTAATTGCTTCGGCTACAGTTGTAATGGCGCAAAGCAACCAAGTTCAAAATGCTAGTAATTACTTAAGAAATAAGGAATTCGATAAAGCAAAAGCATCAGCAGATGCGGCTTCAGTTCACGAAACAACTATTAATAGTCCAAAACTATGGAAATACAGAGGGCAGATTTATCAAGAAATTTATTTTTCTAAAGATGCTGCTGTTAAAGGATTAGATGTTGAAGCAGAAGAAAAAGCATTAGATAGTTATATTAAGTGTTTAAAGAATGACAAGGATAATATTTATAAAGACGAAGAGGGCGGAGTAAGAGCTTTAATCGTTCAAGCTACAGCTGCTGTGAGTAATAAGGCTAATTTTTATAAAGTTAATAAGGAGTTTGATAAAGCAATTTATTGTTATGATTTATTAGAACAAGCATTGCCTTATGATTTTGATCAAGGTATGAAACGTGCAAACATCACAAAAGAAAAATTGATGTATAATAAGTTTGATACTTATAAGTATGCTGCTAATAAAGATAAAACCAAAGAGTATGCAGATAAATTAATTGCTAGCAAATACAAAGAACCTAAAATTTATACCGATATGGTTAAATTGTCTTTAATTGATAGAGATACAACTAAAGCATTAGAATATATTGGAAAAGGTAAATTGATGTTTGAAGACAATATGGATTTAGTAAATCAAGAAATTAACATTTACTTAGCTCGAAACAAAACAGATGAATTAAAAACTAAATTAAATGATGCTATTAACTTAGCTCCAGATAACGAAGTTTTACATGCGATTTTAGCTAACTTATATCAAAAAACAAATGAAAAGGAGAAAGCAGAAGCTGAATACGTTAAAGCTTTAGAAATTAAACCAGATTACGAAATTGCTAATTATAACTTAGGTGTTATGTACTTTAACTCTGGTAATGAGTGGAACGATAAATTAGGTTCTTTACCTCCAAAAGAAACAGCTAAAGCTAAAGAATATGAAGCTAAAGCTAATGAGTACTTTAAAAAAGCAGTAGTTAATTTTGAGAAATCCTACGAAGTATCTCCTGATAAAGCAACCAAACAACAATTACGTAAATTATTTTTACGTTTAGGTGAAACAGAAAAAGCAGAAAAATATAAATAATCACTTCTGTGCAATCCTTATATAATATACCCATGAGAATTTTAAATATCATCGTTTTAGCGGCATTACCTTTTACTGTGTTTTCACAAAAAAACAAAGTGCAAGGTGCATGGAGAGCATTGAGTGATTACGAATCAACCTTGCCTGATAATCCAGATCCATCCTATTTAGTAAAAGCTAAAGAAAATATCGACTTAGCTTCGGCTAACGATGAAACTAAAAATCAAGTTAAAACTCAGGCATATCGTTTGAGAATTTACACGAGTTTGTTTTCAGAAAGTTTAAAAGCAGAAGAAAAAAAGTTAAGTGCAACTATTACTGATAAAAATGAAAGAATGCAAACGGCTTATGGTAATGTAGCAACAACTGAATTTGATGAAGCAAATAAAAGCTTACTTAAAATTCAGGAGTTAGATGCTATAAAATTTGATAAAATTATTAAAGGGGAAACTGATACTGATGAAGAAGGAAAACTTTTCACATCAATTAGTCAGATTTTAGTTTATCAAGCTAATTTAGCTACTGGAAAATATAAGCTTAAAAAGTTTGATGAGGCGGCTGATTTATTTGAGTCTTTAGCAATTTCAAATACGTTAATAACAGGAAAAAAGGATACGTCTAATTTTTATAATGCATGTGTGTGTGCTCAAAAGTCAAAAAACCAAACCAAAACGTTTGACTTTAATAAAAAGATGATTGATTTAGGTATTGCTTCGTCTTATAACTACCAAACCATTTATGAGTTAAAATCATCTCAAAACGATACCGTAGTTGCTTACGACTATTTAGCAAAAGGACGTACTCAATTTCCAAACGATATTTACTTGATGAATAAAGAAACGGAGATTTTTTTACAAAAAGGTCAGCAAGATAAAGCCCTAGCAAATTTAAAAACAGCCATCGAAAAAGAACCTAATAATGCTATTTTACAATACGTTATTGGTAATGTGTATGATAATTTAGCGAATCCAAAAGGTAGAAGCGGAAAAGATACTATTAAGCCTGTTGATTATGAAAACTTAGTTTTTAAAGCAGCAGAGCATTACCAAAAATCGGTGGATTTAAAACCAGCTAATCAAGAAAGTTATTTTAATACTCTTTATAACTTGGGAGCTTTGTATAATAATTATGGCAATACTTTGTATAATAAATCAATGGAAAAGGCCACCATTATTGATTTAGTTAAGAAACAAAAAGAATATGAGGCAAAAGCAGCTGAATATTATAAAAAAGCAATTCCATACTTAGAGCAAGCGTTAGATGTAAAAGCGAATGATCCAACAACAATGTCTGCTCTTCGAACGCTATACTACAAAACGGGGAATGAGGCTAAAGGCAAGGAAATGAATGATAAAATAAAAGCAAATAAATAAGCTTTTAATAATTTTAAAAAGCCGTATCAACAGATGATACGGCTTTTTTGTTTTTAACCGTAAATAGACAGTTGGATTTCTACTGCAACCCAAAATCTACATCAGAATTTGAAAATGCTCGGATTTCTGGTCTTCAAAATATCTTATGATATTCTTACAGTCCTCAATCCTGTGCTTCCCAAATCCTTTGTAGCTTTTGGCTTTCGTAACGAAATCAACGGTCTATTTACGTTTTAAAGAAATAACAATACAGTTTTTTTACCAAAAAAATACCTTTTTTAAATCACTTAATTGGTTAAATTTGTTAGCCACTAAAAACAGATATGACTCGCGTATTTTATACTTTTTATTTATTATTACTTACACTTTTAGGTGTTTCTCAAAATGCCACAATTAGAGGTTTTGTTTATAATAAAGCTAATGGCGAGCCCGTTGCTTTTTCAAATGTATATTTAAAAGGCACTACATCTGGAGCTTCAACCGATTTAAATGGATATTTCTCAATCAATAAAGTTAATCCTGGATCTTATACTTTATTAGTTACAAATCTTGAATTTGATACCATTTCAGAAAAAATTACAATCAAAGCAGGAGAAATTTTAAATAAAAAGTTTTTCTCTGATAAAGGTGGTATTGTTTTAAATGCAGTTGATGTTAGTGCTGATATGGTAGATAAAATTGAAACACCAAATGTGGCTGTTCAAAAAATTGATCCAGTTGCTATTAATAAATTACCAAGTGTGGGTGAACCAGATTTAGCTCAATATTTACAAGTTTTACCTGGGGTTGTATTTACTGGGGATCAAGGCGGACAGTTATACATTAGAGGTGGGTTGCCTATTCAAAATAAAGTATTGTTAGATGGTATGGTTATTTACAATCCATTTCACTCCATTGGTTTATTCTCGGTGTTTGATAATGATATCATGAGAAATGCGGATGTGTATAGTGCAGGTTTTGGTGCCGAGTATGGAGGAAGAACATCTTCGATTATGGATATTACAACACGTGATGGAAATAAAAAACACTTATCTGGAAAAGTATCAGCATCCACTTTTGGAGCTAAATTAACTTTGGAAGGACCATTGAAAAAATTGAAAGAAGATGGAAAAGGAAGTTCATCTTTCCTATTATCAGGTAAAACTTCATACTTGCCTCAAACTTCAAAAACGTTATACCCTTATGCTAATAAAACTAATAGTGATGGATTACCATTTTATTATACCGATTTATACGGTAAAGTTTCGTTTAATGGAAATAACGGGAGTAAAGTAAGCTTATTTGGATATAACTTTAATGATAAGGTAATTTATAAAGATTTAGCTAGTTTCAACTGGACATCTTTTGGAGGTGGGAGTAACTTTATCTTAATCCCTCAAAATTCAACATTATTAATTGAAGGTAATTTTGCTTATTCTCAGTACAAGATTAACTACCAAGGCTCAACAGAAACAGATAAAAAATCAAGTTCAGTAGGAGGATTTAATGGAGGATTTAATTTCTTAAAATATTTTGGACGTAACGAATTAAAATATGGTTTTGAATTAGTTGGTACTAACACTAATTACGAGTTACAAAATCCTAACTTGGCAAAAATTACATATGCTAAAAACTCTCTAGAATTAGGTGCTTATATGAAATTTAGATGGTTAGATAAGAAAAAATGGATTGTATTAGAGCCAAGTTTCCGTTTACAGTATTTCGCATCTTTTAATAACTTATCTCCTGAACCACGCTTACAAGGTAAAGTGAATTTTACTAAAAAAATTCGTTTAAAATTCGCTGGTGGTTTATATAGCCAAAGTTTAATGAGTGCTAGTTCGGATAGAGATGTGGTGAACTTATTTTATGGATTTATTAACGGTCCTGAAAATTTACCTATAGAATACAAAAATAAAAACAACGAAACAGTTACAACCAAAGGTGTTATTCAAAAATCTCGTCACTTAGTTGCTGGTTTTGAAATAGATTTATTTAAACATTTAGAAATTCAAATTGAAGGATATCAAAAATATTTTACACAAATGGCAAGTGTAAACAGAGATAAGCTATTTGATGATACACCAGAAAATGCTGATAAACTAGATGCAAATAAAAAAGATTTTATTATGGAGCAAGGTGAAGCAACAGGATTAGACTTTACTGCAAAATACGAGAGAAAACGTTTTTATTTTTGGGCGGTATATTCATTAACATATAACAAGCGTTATACAGGAAATACAGCTAGTGGAGATGTATTTGAATATGCTCCAATATTCGATAGAAGACATAATGTGAATTTAGTGGGAACATATACTTTCGGTAAAAAACGTAATTTAGATTTAAGTATTCGTTGGAATTATGGTTCAGGATTCCCTTTTACACCAACAAAAGGTTATTACCCACAAGTTGATTTTAATAATCAATTTACTTACGATTACACAACAGCCAATGCTAATTTAGGATATGTTCCTGGTGATTATAACTCACGTCGTTTGCCAGATTACCACCGTATGGATATTAGCCTGAAGTGGTTATACAATATTAATGAGAAAACTAAATTAGAAGTAAATATTGGTGCAACTAACGTTTATAATCGCGAAAATATTTTCTATTATGATCGTGTAAGAAATAAGCGTGTTAACCAATTGCCAATTTTACCTAACATTAATATTAGTTACAAGTTTTAATTATGGCTTTTAAAATTTATACCAAAACAGGAGATAAAGGACAAACATCCTTAATTGGAGGAACTCGCATTCCAAAATTTAATATTAGAATTGAAGCTTATGGCACAGTTGATGAATTAAATTCAAATGTAGGTTTAATACGAGATCAAGAAATTGATGAACATTCGAAAACTATTTTAATTGAAATTCAAGATAGATTGTTTACCATTGGCTCTTTATTAGCAGCTGATCCCGAAAAAAACAAGATGGTTTTACCACAAATTTCAGACGCTGATATTGAGTTATTAGAAAATGAAATTGATTCTATGAATGAGTATTTGCCTGAAATGAAATCGTTTGTACTTCCTGGTGGCCATACCACAGTATCTTTTTGTCATATAGCAAGATGTGTATGTCGTAGGGCAGAACGTTGTGTATTATTATTAAATGAAGAACAGTTAGTAAACGAGCTTATTTATAAATATTTAAATCGTTTATCAGATTATTTATTTGTTTTATCTCGTAAGTTTACTCAAGACTTAAAGGCTACCGAAACACCTTGGAAACCTCGTGTGTAATGTTAAGCCCTAAAGAAATAGTAAATACAATGATGGCAGCTGATTATTTTAGTCAGTGGCTTGGGATTGAAATATTAGAAGCCAAAGAAGGTTTAAGTAAATTGCAAATGACGGTTAGGAAAGAAATGTTGAATGGTTTTGGAATTGCACATGGAGGAATTACTTATTCGTTAGCCGACAGTGCATTGGCGTTTGCCTCCAATTCTCATGGACAAAAAGCAGTTTCAATAGAAACGTCTATTTCGCATACGAATCCATTAAAAGAAAATGATATCATCATTGCCGAAGCTTGTGAGGAAAAGTGTTCTAATAAAATTGGAATTTACACCATCAAGATTACGAATCGTTCAGATTTAAAAGTAGTGGCATTATTTAAAGGCACTGTTTATCGAACTTCCCAAAATTGGTTAAATTCCTCAGAAGATTAAACTTTAAGATCTCGTTCGAGTCAAATATTCAAACCATTAAAAAATTTTAGTTATGAAGTTAATTGTATTTATACTCTGTGTCATATTATTTGGCGCGAACAATGTTTTTTCTCAACGAGGACATGGTCATGGACACGGTGGTCATCGTGGCGGAACCAAAGTAGTTGTTAAAAATAACCATCGCGGTAAGAGGGTAGTGGTAAGAAGTCGATACCGACCAGCTAAAATAGTGGTGTATCATCCGCATTGGAGACCAAATTATGGATACCACCGTCGTTGGGTATATTTCCCACGTTACAACTTTTATTGGGACAACTGGAGACAAGGTTATTATTACAGAAATGGCGCCGTTTGGATGTTTAACACAACTCCGCCGCCAATAATAGTTAACGTTAATTTAGACAAAGAGCCTAATTATGAGCTAAAAGAAGATGACGACGATGTAGATGACGTTTATAAAACGAACGATAACCATGTGAAGGAATTTAAGACGGATAGTATTAAATAGATGGTTTTCAATTATTTAATTTAAAAATAAGGCCTAAATTTATTTTTGATAATCCACAATAATGTTCTATATTTGCACTCCACTTTTTAGCCTCTGGTTGCACGGTGCAGCGAATGCTACAAATGATAAATATTAAAAAATAAGAAACAATGAGTTTATTATTAGATTACGTAAAAAAACAATTAGCAGCAGAGGTTGCTCATCCAAAATTTAAAGCTGGTGATACTGTAACAGTTCACTACAAAATTAAAGAGGGTGACAAAGAGCGTATTCAGCAGTTTTCAGGTGTTGTTATTCAACGCAAAAATGAGCCAGCTACAGCATCTTTCACGGTTCGTAAAATTTCTAATGGAGTAGGTGTAGAGCGTATCTTCCCAGTATCATCTCCATTTATTGATAAAATTGAATTAAATAAAGTTGGTATTGTTCGTAGAGCAAAAATCTACTATATCCGTACTCGTACAGGAAAAGCAGCTCGTATTCGCGAAAAAATCCAAAAAAGCACTAAAGCTTAATTTAGGATATACAATAAAAAAAACCTCTCAAGCATTTGAGAGGTTTTTTTATGGAGTTATGTCAAGCTGAATTTATTTCTGCATCTCTTAATTTAATGTTTGATATTCTGAAACAAGTTTAGAATGACTAAAAAAAAGAGTTTGTTGATTTCTAAATAATATTGACTTCTCTTTCTAAATCTACTCCAAATTTAGCTTTCACAGTTTGTAATACATGAGAAGATAGGTTATAAATTTGATTTCCAGTAGCTCCGCCATAATTTACTAATACTAGAGCTTGGAGTTTATGAACGCCAGCATCGCCAACTCGATAGCCTTTTAAGCCACTTTGTTCAATTAGCCAACCAGCAGCTAATTTATAATTTCCATTTTCTAATGGGTAAGCTACTATATTAGGGAAGTTTGTTTTTAGGTTTTCGTAAACACTAGCTTGTACTTCTGGATTTTTAAAGAAACTACCAGCATTACCAATTTCTTTAGGGTTTGGGAGTTTGCTACTTCTAATATTAATAACAGCTTGTGAGATAGCTTTGATATTTAATTCGGAAATATTCATAGCATCTAATTCTTGTTTAATTGCTCCATACTCAACATGAAAGCTTGGCTTTTTAGACAACTTAAATGTAACAGAGGTGATGATGAATTGATTTTTGAACTGATGTTTAAAAACACTTTCTCTGTAACCAAACTCACACTCTGATTTCGAGAATGTTTTTTGTTCACCAGTGATGGCATGTATTGCTTCTAATTCATAAAAAGTATCTT
Source organism: Flavobacteriales bacterium (assembly GCA_040376995.1). Classification (GTDB taxonomy): domain Bacteria; phylum Bacteroidota; class Bacteroidia; order B-17B0; family Aurantibacillaceae; genus UBA4416. The sequence continues at coordinate 12,495 of JBEIPP010000025.1, read as the reverse complement.
TAATTTCAACACCATATGCTCCAATGTTCTGCATAGGGCTTGCACCTGTGCAACCAGGAATTAATGATAAATTTTCTAATCCTCCGTAATTTTTATCAATACACCATATCACAAATTCATGCCATACTTCGCCACCAGCACATTTTACAAAAACATGGTCTGATGTTTCGTTTACAACTTCAATACCTTTTAAATTATTTTTTACAACAATAGCATCTACGTTTTTAGTTAATAGCATATTACTTCCACCACCTAAAATTAAGTGTTCGTTGTTTTTGTATTCAATGCTTTGTAAAAGCTCTTTAATATCTTCAATAGATTGAATACTTGTAAAGTATTTAGCAGCAGCTTCAATACCAAAGGTGTTATATGTTTTAAGCGAAATATTTGATGAAATAATCATAGTTTAAAATTAAAAAAAGCCTCACTAGGAGGCTTTCTTTTTTTTAGGACTTTTTAATAGTGCATTGTTTGCAATTAGCAATTAACAAAACTCGTCGTAAACCATTTTTAAATGTTCTGCTATCATTGCTGCTGTTCTTCCTTCAATATTGTGGCGCTCAACAAAATGAACTAATTCACCATTTTTGAATAATGCAATTGCTGGTGATGAAGGTGGATATGGCGCAAAATGTTGACGTGCTTGCTGAACAGCTTCAGAATCAAATCCTGCAAATACAGTAGTTAATTTAGATGGTTTTTTTCCGTTATCTAAACTTAATTTTACTCCCGGACGACAAGCTCCAGCTGCGCAACCACACACTGAGTTTACAACCATTAATACGGTTCCTTCTGATTTTAATGCTGTTTCAACACTATCAGGAGTTCTTAAATCTTCAAATCCTACAGCAGTTAATTCTGCTTTCATAGGTGTTACTAATGCTTCTGGATACATATCATTTTAAATTTTTAGTTATAATTTTTATTTAATAGGTTACAAATGTAGGTATCATTTGTTTAGTTTAACTACTAAATTATGCTAAATATTTACTGAAAAATGGAAAAAGTAGAAAAGCTAAAGTTACTTGTGAGTAAATTTATGGTAGCTTTCGCTAGCCATTAAAGTCTTTTCTTTTTTGTTTATTGTTAAAATAGCCTCTGTGTAATCTAATAAATCTTGTTTAACGGTAGCACTTTGAGATAATTCGATTTATAGTTCAAAAGGATCTTCAATTAATTCTCTTAAACCACTTGAGATTTTAGTATCAACAATCACAATTTTATCTGAGTAGTTTACTTTTTTAAAAACGATAGAGTAAAGCTTACCGCTTTCTAAAGATAAATTAATAGCTTTTGATTTTTTTATTAAACAAGGAATCTTTTAAAATACCATCCGAATAAATCACGATTGATTTATTATCAGTACTTTTATCTTCAACCAAGGCTGATGCTTTTATTTCTAAAGTTTTAATTTGAGCGTTAATTTGACTTGAGAAAAGAAAAATGAATGTTACTGAAAGTACTTTTTGTAAAACTATTCTCATAATTGTTGTTCCTATAATTTTATTAATGCAGAATTAGATTTTACAAATATTATTTCAAAAAATATTCAACATCGAGAGTTTGTAAGAAATGTACCAGTAAATGGTTTCAAAATCTTATAAAAATCAACAAATAGTGTGAAATTGGCTAAAATTTTAATCTAGCTTGTAGTTTTAGTTCAGTTTTGTGGTTTGAATCAATTTGATTTAAACTTCCAACAGATTGGCTAATTTGGTTATCATAAATAGTACTAGCAACTCTTACCCAAATCTCAAAATTGCGAGTGATGTCCCAATTTACAATAATGTAAGCTCGTTGTCCTTTATAATACAATGCAGGAACAGAGTAGGAGTAAAGCACATCATTTTCGAAAGTATAAACTCTACTGTCGTAACTTTTAGTGTCAAATACAGCATAACGCAATATAAAAGTGAAAGGGAATTTTAATTTTTTATAAATGATATCTTGCACAAAAGCTACGCCATCTTCATCTGGCTCAGTTGCTTTATCAACATGAGTATATTCTATACGAGACTTGAATTTAATGTCAGGTGTAATTTGAGTAGATAAATTATAGCGATAGTTATATTGAAGATACGGACTTAAATAATCGTAAAAATTGTCCTCAGAATTGTTTACAAACTTAGTTCGATGTCTAAATCGAAAATACATATCAATTTTTTTAGTTGGCGTATAGTTTAGCTGAGAAAAAATATCACGACCAATAGAAGGAGCGCTAGCAGAAGATTTTAACCAATCAAATTTGTATTGATCTAAGTATATAGATAAGGTTAACGATTTAAAGAGTTTTGCTTCCATACCTAAATAAATGCTTTTCTCGTTTTGAGGGAGAGTGTTTTCTGAAATCGCATTACCATATAAGTTTTGAAAGTTTTTTTCGAAATGACGGTAATGTGCTGAAAATGTAAGTTTAGGGTCTAATGCTACAATCATTCCTTGACAAAAAGCTTTCCCTCCATTGGCACTTATTGCAATTTCTCCAAATAAATTGGTGTTTTTAAAAACATAGTTATAATCTAATCCACCAACAAAATTGTTTGTTCCCTGAAAATCATATTGATTATAAAGGTTAGGATACTTAACAAGTTCATCACTTAAACGCATATGATAAGCGGTTGTTCCAATATGTAAATTACGATTATTATAAGCAGCATTTCCTCCTAAAATAGTTTGTTTTAATGCGCCTTTGTCTTGCATCAGGGAATTGGTATTATGTAATCCGCTCATTTCCAAACTACTTACACTAGCTACATCAATTTCACCATTATTTAAGGTATCAGAGTTTACAACATTTGCATCTATTTTTTTATAAGAAGCTAATCCTGTAAATTCAAAATCTTTTAATCTAAAAGTACCTGCCACTCCTCTAAAAAAACGATTTTCGTCAAAACTGCGGTACGCTTTAATTCCTGTTCCATAGCGTTTTATATTCATAGGAGAGGCTGATTTACCAAAGGCAAAACCTTGCCATAATGTTAATCCTTGGCCAAATGTTGCTTGATAATCGCCTACAACTAATGTTTTAATTGATTTTATGTTTCTAATGGCAATATGTCCAGAATAAAAATCAAAACCTTTTGTTTGTTTGTATTCTGCTCTTTTCTTACCACTTCCATCATTAAAAGGAATACTATCAATCTTATTGCCATTAAAACCAAACTGTTCTCCAGCATCTTTTTCGCCAGCCAAAACAAAAGATACGTTATTATTATATTGAAACGAGTAACGAGCAAAAATTCGATTAGGATTGCCTAGGTAATATGAATTAGGTTTAATGTTTTTTACACTATTAGAAACGTTATAACCAGCTTGAGGTTCTAAAATTCGTTGAAAGCGAGTTACAAATTCATGTTTTCCATCTTTAAACATTTCTTTGGTGCTAAAGAAAGCTGAATTAAAATGATCACTGACATACACAAAAGGCGTGATTTTTTTTATAGTAGCTAAATCAAAACCATCTATGCTTTGTAATTCATAAATACTAATTAAATTACCATTTTTTTCACGATGCTTAAGTAGGTTATTTATTTGAATATCAGATAGTAATATTAAGTCAGTTAATTCTTCTTTTTGAGCTTTATTTAGGTTTAAAGGATGTGCTTTATAATATGTCCAAGTTTCGGTTAAGTTAGATAAATCTCCATTTTCAGTTTGCATTTGTTCCGAAATCAATTCGATGTTTTGATTAATTTGTTCATCAACCTGCTCATTATTTTTGTTATTTAAACTATCATTTTGGGCAATACTATTTATTGAGCAAAAGCACAGAACGATAAAATTAAATATGTATTTAGAAGATTTAACGGTAATTACAATTTTTCAGCTAGGTTAGCATTTGTGTTATTAGTTTTTGATCGGTCTTTACCAAAAGCATAACTTAATCCAATTTGTGGAGATAATCCTAATATGCTGTGGTAAGATGAACTGAGGTCTATTTTTAATCCGTTATAATTAACGCCAATACCAAAAGATGCTTGTGAAGGAAAAGAAGAGCCTCCAGCTCGAATAAATATTAAGGATGAAGGTTTATATTCGATACCTCCTTTAATATTTATTTTTTGAGCAGATGTTTTTTCAGCTTCTGCCACTAAAAACACTTTAGGTGAAAAAATGTATTGAGCTCCAAATTTGTAAATGGTGGGTACTTTTTCGTTATTATAATCAGTGATTTTTGCTCTGAAAGGACTGTAAATGTGAGTAGAAACGATAACTTGTGGTAAAAGTTTGGCGGTTAAGCCAATAGAGCCTGTAAAAGCATTTGCTTGACCGTAAATGTCGGCAATTTTTGTATTAAGATAATCAAAAGCAATACCCGCAGAAATATTTTCACTTAATTTCATACCGTAACTTAGGGTAGCTTGAGATTCTCTATAAAGTTTATAGCCTATACTAGAATAACTAATACCAAAGGTTCCTTTTTTAATAGGCATAACAGCTGCAAATCCTGATTGGGTAAGTTCTTTAACAAAGAAACGATTGTCGTAAAAAACGCCAACTTCATTTTGTCTAACAAAACCTAAACTACCTTGGTTGTTACGAGTACTCCATATATCAGTTAAGCATGAAGAAGCATGACCTAACGATGCAGATCGAGGACCAATAGGCCCTTCGCCATTAGATGATATTAAACTAATAGGCAATAAAATAAGAGATAGAATATAGTTCTTCATCTTAATCAAATTTAATTTAAATTATTTTAAGATTTACGAGATTATGAATGATTTGCGAAATATTTTTTAAAACAGATTATTCTTTTGTAAATACTTTAAATTACCTTTCAAAAAGGTTAAAAATCAGTTATTTATGTGATTTAAAATTATGTGTAAATAAATAAAACTATTATATTTGATATATAGCTTGTTTATATTATTTATGAGAAAAATTACATTGTTATTTATTTTGGTGTTAAGTTCATTTTTTGCGAAAAGTCAAAATAATAAAAAAATATATCACGAAAAATTTATTCAAGGTAATTATTTGATGCTTGAAAATAATTTTGAATTAGCTTTAAAATATTTTAAAGAGGCTTTTTTGATTGATTCATCTTCTGCAAATATTAATTATAAATTAGGATTATGTTATTTACAGTCAGCTTCACAAAAGAATAAAGCTGTCCCTCATTTAGAAAAAGCAGTTCAAAATGTGACTCATAACTATAATCCAGAAGATCCAAATGAAAAAAAAGCTTCGGATTTAGCATACTATTCATTAGGAGAAGCTTATCGATTAAATTATAATTTTATAGCTTCTTACGTTTACTTTAAAAAATTTAAAGATATTGTTGGAGATAAAAATGTAGAGTTAACCTCTGATCTTGATAATCAATTATTAAAAAATACCAATGCACAAGAGTTTACAAAAGATACAGCTAAAGTTTTAATTGTGAATTTAGGAGACAGTGTTAACTCCCCTTTTCCTGATTATAGCCCTGTAATTTCGGCAGATGAATCTACTTTAATTTTTACATCTCGTCGTTCAGGAAGTACTGGTGGAGAAAAAACAGCTGATGATAAATATTTAGAAGATATTTATGTGAGTTACAAGAAAAAAGATGACACTTGGAGTTCAGCAAAATCTATAGGATTAACTATTAATACATCCGGAAATGAAGCAAATATTGGATTGTCTCCCGAGGGGAATCAATTATTTGTTTATAAGGATATTAATGGTGGAGATATATATGTTAGTAATTTAGAAGGTGATACCTGGAGTCCTTTATTTCCAATAGGAAGCACGATTAATTCGACTGAATGGGAAACGCACGCATCAATTGCTGTAGATGGAAGTTCTTTGTATTTTGTAAGTAACCGAAAAGAAGGTGGTTATGGAGGACGAGATATTTGGAGTTGCGTGAAATTACCAAATGGTAAATGGAGTTTACCTGTGAATTTAGGTCCAACTATTAATACGGCAGCCGATGAAGATGCGCCTTTTTTACATCCAGATGGTGTAACATTATTTTTTAGTTCAACCGGACATAAAAATATGGGAGGCTTTGATGTATTTAAATCTACTAAAAGCGAAGATGGTAAATGGAGTGAGCCTGAGAATTTAAGAGCGCCAATTAATACGCCAGATGATGATATTTTTTATGTGCAATCGGCTGACGGAAAAAGAGGATATGTTTCTTCTATTAGAAAAAATGGCTTAGGCGAAAAGGATATTTATCGTATTGATTTTGATAGGGCTATTACTGAACCTTTAACTTTATTAAAAGGGGTATTAACTTTTAATGGAACAAAAAAAACACCATCTAATGTTCGTATCACGGCTATAAATTCAGAAGGTATTGTGGTTCAGGATATTAGGCCAAACAAAAAAAACGGAAAGTATATTATGATTTTAGCTACAGGGCAAAAGGGTAATACTTATGCTGTTAATTTTGAAGCTGATGGTTATCAGCCTATTTCCATATCATTAATTATCCCTCCTAACTCTTCGTATCAAGAAATTGAAAAGGAGTTTGTTTTACAGATGATAAATTTAGAATCTAAAACATTAGGTACTATGGCAGTAAAAGGAATTGTGAGAAATAAGGAAGGAAAATCAATACCGGGAGCGCATATTAATTTAAAAGACAATATAACGGGCGACTTAATAGAAACATTTTATACGACGATTGATTCGGGGTCTTATTACTTTATAGTCAATCGTGGACAAAACTATAATATCTCCTACGAGGCAAAAGGTTATTTATTTCATTCAGAAAATATAAATGTTCAAAAGGTTGCAGAATACTCGATAATGGAAAAAGATGTGATTTTGGATAAAGTTGAAATAGGTTCGAATATTGTATTGAATAATATTTTCTTTGATTCCAATAAATCAACATTAAGAAAAGAATTAGGCGTAGAGATTGATAAATTGCTAACTTTATTAAAAGAATATCCAGAGTTAGTGATTGAGGTATCAGGACATACAGATAGTATAGGAAATGACGCCGCTAATTTAAAATTATCTCAAACTCGTTCTCAGGCGGTTGTAAATGCCTTGATTAAAAAAGGAATTAAAAAAGAAAATCTAGTAGCCAAAGGTTATGGTGAAACAGTTCCTATTGCATCTAATACTTTACCAGATGGCAAGCCTAATTTAAAAGGTATGCAACAAAATCGTAGGGTAGAGTTCAAGATTGTGAAGTAAGCTAACTAAAAGTAAGAAAATTATATTCATTGTAATACTAGCTATTTAAATTCCCGAAATTAGCTCTAAATATTTTCATTATAAAGTAATAAAAGCAGTAATTTGAGGCGGTTCGTATTTTATAGTTTAGTGTTTCAGTTAAGTTTTTGCTATAGTCAATTAAGTGATAAGCTTTTGAAAAAAGCCACAGAGGCAAAAGCTTATTGTCAAAAATATAAAATGAATACTAATTTCTGTTTTTTAATGGATGTTTCTGTTCACTCTGGTAAAAATAGATTTTACATTTATAATTTTGAAACTAATAGCATTTCTCATTCTGGTTTGGTATGTCATGGGGTTGGCAAAAATAGTACTGAACAGAAACCTGTGTATAGCAATATAGTAGGGAGTAATTGCACATCGCTTGGCAAATACAAAATTGGACAACGTGCTTATAGTAATTGGGGAATTAATATTCATTATAAAATGCATGGATTAGAAAATTCTAACTCAAATGCTTTCAAGCGTCATATTGTTTTACACTCTTATGATTATGTTACGGATAAAGAAATTTATCCTTTACATTTAACAATGGGTTGGAGTCAAGGTTGCCCAGTTGTGGCAAATGGTTTAATGAAACAAATCGATAAGTTATTAAAAAAATCCACTATGCCCACTTTGATTTGGATTTTTGAATAATAGAACAGAAGGTTTTATTTGAAGTTCTGCATATCAAAGAGCTTTTTATAAATACCATTTTTTTCAAGTAGCTCTTTATGGGAGCCTTTTTCAGCAAGTTCTCCTTTATTTATGACAAATATCTCATCAGCATTTACAATAGTACTTAATCGGTGAGCAATCACAATACTAGTTCTGTTTTTCATTAAATTATTTAATGCATCTTGTACTAAGCGCTCGCTTTCAGTATCTAATGCACTTGTAGCCTCATCTAAAATTAAGATAGGAGGATTTTTTAGAATTGCACGAGCAATAGAGATACGTTGTCTTTGTCCACCACTTAATTTTCCGCCACGGTCGCCAATATTTGTTTGGTAGCCATTAGGTTGTTGTAAAATAAACTCATGAGCATTAGCGACTTTAGCCGCTTCTATGACTTTATTTGTATCAATTGTATCCAAACCAAAAGCAATGTTGTTTTCTATAGTATCATTAAATAAAATGCTTTCTTGAGTTACAACACCAATTTTTTTTCTTAGGCTCTCAATTTCCAAATCTTTTAAAGCAATACCGTCAATTGTAATCTCTCCTAAATCAGTGTCATAAAATCTTGGAATCATATCGGCTAAAGTAGTTTTACCACTTCCGCTTTGACCCACTAAAGCAATTGTTTTTCCTTTAGGAATTGATAAACTAATGTTTCTTAAGACATAACCATCATCACCCTTTTTGTATGAAAAAGATACATTATTAAACTCAATACCTTTATCAAAATGGTCAATTTTTGTAGCATTAGGTTTATTAACGATTGGATTTTCGGCTTGTAATATTTTATCAATTCGCTCTTCAGAAGCCAAACCTTTTTGAATATTATTATAAGCTAAAGTAATTTGTTTAATAGGAGGTACTATTTGAGATGCTACAGCAAAATAGCCTAAGAAGGCAGCTCCTGATAAGCCTCCAGTGCCATCAAAAACCATTGTTCCGCCCGTATAAAGTATGAGTAATAGTACACCAAGTACAACTGTTTCGCTAATTGGAGAAGTTAAATCAGCACGACGGTATAATCCAACAGATATTTTATTATATGTTTGGTTTACTTTTTCGAATTTATTTTGAACAAAGCGTTCTCCCGTAAATGCTTTAATGACTTTTAAAGCACCTAGGGTTTCTTCCATAATATTAAATAACTGACCAAAAACTTCTTTTCCTTTAGCTGAGCGATTTTTTAAACTCTTACTTACTAATGCTACAACTAAGCCTGCAACTGGTAGTAATAAAAAAACATATAAGGTTAGAAAAGGGCTGATGAAAATAAGTGTAGCTAAAGAAATGATTATTAATAATGGTTCTCTGAATATTAATTCAAGAGTTTGCATAATGCTCCATTCAATTTCAATAACATCTGTAGTCATTCTGCTCATCATATCTCCTTTTCGTTCATCACTAAAATAAGATAGAGGCAGTTCTAAAGACTTTTTCATCATTTTGTTTCTTAAATCTCTTACCACACCATTGCGGATTGGAGCTAAAAAATACATTGCAAAATAACGAGATGCATTTTTTAAAAAGGTTGCAACAAAAACAACCAAACAAATTAACATCAATGCGTGAGCTTTACCTTGTTCAATTATGATAAATGACATATGATAATATGCCCAATCTGTTAAGCCTTTCATGCTAAAGCCTAATGTGGGAGCGCCTTGATTAATTAGGTTTTGATATTCAGAAATATCTTTCTTAAAAATTAATTCTAAAAAAGGAATGGTTAAAGAAATTGAGAAAACTGAGAAAATGGAGAATAAAACGTTAAATACAATATTTAAGGCTGTATATTTTTTATAATCTTTAGTATATTTTAGTACGGAAAATAGCTTTTTCATCGCCAACGAAAATACGAATAAATTATACTTTTTTCACGTATTATTAACTAAACTGTTTCTTATATTTGCCTAAAACCATCATTTATGAACATCAAGAAATTTCTTCCCTACATAGCAGCCATCGCTATTTTTGCTATTATTAATATTTTTCAATTTAGTCCTATCTTTTCTGGTAAGGCCCTGGAGCAAGGTGATATTGTTAGATTTAGAGGGATGAGTCAGGAAGTTACTGACTTTAGAAAAACGGAACACCAAGAGGCTTTATGGACAAACTCTATGTTTGGAGGTATGCCGGCTTATCAGATATCTACAGTTTATTCAGGTAACTGGTTAGGAAATATTGATAAGGTATTTCATATGTTTTTGCCACATCCAAGTGGATACATCTTTTTATATTTCATCGGTTTCTTTATTTTATTATTATGCTTAGAGGTTAATCCTTGGCTTGCTATTATTGGCGCATTGGCTTATGGTTTTTCTTCTTATTTCTTTATTATTATTGAGGCAGGACATAACTCAAAAGCTAATGCAATTGGTTATTTAGCACCATTATTAGGTGGTATTATTTTGTTATTGCGTGGTAAACACTGGTTAGGTTTTGCCGTGAGCACCTTGTTTTTAGCTTTAGAATTAAATGCAGGGCATCCACAAATTTCATATTACGGCTTTATGTTATTTGGTTTGGTATTTATGGGATATTTTGTAGTTGCATATAAAGCAAAAGCAATTAAGCCCTTTATTATTAGTTCTGCCATTTTTTTAGTAGCTTGTATTATAGGTTTTTTACCAAATTCAGGAAGTTTATATGCAACCTATGAATATGGAAATTATACTACTCGTGGTAAAACGGAGTTAACCATGAATTCTGCTTTAAAGAGTAATGAAGGAAATATCACCTCTGGCTTAGATAAAGATTATGCCACGCAATGGAGTTATGGTGTTGGAGAAACGTTTACATTTTTAATTCCTAATTTTAAAGGTGGTGCTTCTGCGGCTATAGGTGGTATAGATAAAGACGCTTTAAAAAGTGTTGATCCTCAAATGCGACAACAAGTAGCTCAAAGTTCGGCTTATTTTGGAGAACAGCCTTTTACAAGTGGGCCAGTTTATCTTGGTGCGATTGTTATTTTATTATGTGTTTTAGGGTTATTTATTATCGATCATCCTTTAAAATGGCCATTAATTATAGGAACCATTATGTCAGTAATGTTGGCTTGGGGTAAAAACTTTATGGGATTAACTAGCTTTTTTATGGATTATTTCCCTGGTTATAATAAGTTTAGAGCTGTATCAATGATACTGATTGTGGCAGAATTAACCATTCCTTTATTAGCTGTTCTAGCTTTAGATAAGTTTATTAAATCTGCTGCTAAAAATGAGACCTTTACTTTACCGTTTTTTAAAACTCAAATTGATTTAAAGAAAGCATTAATTATTTCAGTTGTCCTAGTTGGAGGTTTTTGTTTAATCAGCGCTTTTATGCCAACTTTTACTAACTCTTTTATTCCTCCCGGCGAAGAAACTCAAATCGTGAATCAATTCAGACAAAGCGGCGCTTCTGATGCGCAAATTGCACAATTTATGCCTGATTTTTTATCAAATATTGAAAAAGCAAGAGAGTCTATTTTTAAAAGTGACGCTCGTCGTTCTTTAACTTTTATAGGCTTAGCAGCTGTCTTTTTATTTTTATACTTAACTAAAAAGTTAAAATTAGAACTTTTCTTTTTATCAATAGGTGTATTTATGTTAGCCGATTTATGGCCAGTAGCTAGTAGATATTTAAATGATAAAAACTTTGTACCTAAAGCGCAATACGATGCTCCACCAGCTAAATCAGCAGCTGATGAGCAGATATTGCAAGACAAGAGTTTAGATTATCGTGTGTTAAATTTATCAACGAGTACATTTAATGATGCGGCAACATCATACTACCATAAATCTATTGGTGGATATCATGGTGCTAAATTGAAAAAATACCAAGAGATTATTGATTTTCATTTAGATAAAGAAATCAACGCTTTTTATGATGGTTTAAATGCTGCGGTTCAAAACGATTCTTTGATGCAAGTTCATACAGCTAAGTTAAGCGTGTTGAATATGTTAAACACTAAATACGTTATAGTACCAGCTAAAGATCAATCGTTTGCTATTTCAAACCCACAGGCTAATGGTAATGCTTGGTTTGTAAAAAACATTAAAACCGTTGCAAATGCCGATTCTGAAATTGTTGCATTATATAGTTTAAATACAAAACGTGATGCTGTGATTCAGCAAAAAAATAAAGAAATTACACCTGTAGCTAGTTCTTATAATACGGATGGTAAAATTACTTTACAATCCTATAAACCTAATTATTTGGTTTATGAATCAGATTCTAAAGACAAAGGATTTGCAGTGTTTTCTGAAATTTATTACCCTAAAGGATGGGATGCTTATATTGATGGAAACTTAACTCCTCATACTTGTGTAAATTATGTATTACGTGGAATGGAAATTCCAGCAGGAAAACATAAAGTGGAATTTAAATTTGAACCTAAAGCTTATAAAACAGGAAATACAATTGCTATGATTGGTTCTATTTTAGTATTAATTGCCGTTGCTGGTGGTTTGTTTTTTGCAAGTAAAAAGAAAGAATTCGTTATTTAATTAATTAAACTTTATTTAAAAGCCATTTGTTAGTTAACAAATGGCTTTTTTTAAGATGATTTAACCCAGATTACGCATTAGAAAATCTATTACGAGCTGAAACCTCTTCAAAACAGAACGCTTTGCCACTTTTTCTCCTTCATCATAGTGGTTACTATGCTTCAGT
>JBEIPP010000104.1:0-11448 GCA_040376995.1 Flavobacteriales bacterium | reverse complement strand
AATTACAGCATCAAAAGGGTGGTCAATTTGCCGCGAAAAACACTGGTCAGTTTGTCGCGAAAAGAGGTGGTCAGTTTACCACGAAAAAAGGTGGTCACTTTACGCGGAATCTCCACTTACCGCACAACATTCGTACCTAAGAAGGCATTGGGCCTGGCATTTTACACCTGCCATTTTAGTTTACATTTTGATGGTTCCGTTTTTCATACTCCCTCTTCAGGAAAAACTTCAGGTACTTGAAAACCAGGGCAAAGGCTACGAGTGGTTATTTCTTATTCACAGGGTATTAGTCTACGTATCTGGTGTTGCCTATGCAGCACTTTCCTTGTGGCTATTGAGAATGCACAAGAAGGCGGTTCGTGAGCGATATTCACAAGTTGAAAAGATCAACCTTGCTTGGCTGCGCTACTTAACTTACAGTGTAATGCTGGTCTGGCTTGCTGTTTTCTTGGGAAACAATTTGATAATCTTTTCGTTGGTGGGGCTGTTTGTAATGTTCCTCGGCTATTTCGGTATAAAACAAGTTGGCATATTTACTCAAAGCCCTGCAATAGCTTTTGCGGAGTCCAAGCCGGCCTCAGAAGAAAAAGAGAACAGCCCTGTTTTGCAGGCAAGAGCAAGATACCTCAAATCTAATTTGTCAGCAGAAACTCAACAAGTCATTAATCAGAAACTGAAAGCTGTGATGGCAGGGCAGAAATTATTTCTCAACCCTGAGCTTACTCTGGCCGAACTCGCCAACACACTAGCCGTGCATCCAAACCATTTGTCACAGGTCATTAACTCAATGGAGTCAAAAACATTTTATGATTTTATCAACGGCTTGCGAATAGACGAGTTCAAAAGGCTAGTAGCCCAGCCCGAAAATCAAAAGTACACGCTGCTTGGCTTGGCATTTGAATGTGGCTTTAACTCCAAGACGGCTTTTTATCGTAATTTTAAAAATGCTACAGGTCTAACCCCCACCCTTTATCTGAAACAAAAACACATACAGATTCAGGAGGATTGATAAACAGCTACCCTTAATATGTACCATGTATGCGTTCCGCTTTGCTAATTACATTTTTCACAATGGCGTAATTGAAATAACCCTAGCCGGACAACCCATGAAGCAGGCATCCGAGGCAGCAAGAGGATTTGTTGGCATTGCCTTTCGCATAAGCGATGATAATAGTCAATTTGAATGCTTCTATTTACGTCCTACTAACGGAAGAGCTTTAGATCAGGTAAGAAGAAATCATACTGCACAATATGTTTCAATTCCTCATTATCCGTGGCATAAATTAAGAAAAGAGTTTCCTGAAAAATATGAGTCCTACGTAGATATTGGTGCTGGTGAATGGATTAAAATGAGAATTGAAATATGCGATGCTATGGCCAAGTTATTTATCAATGATGCTCTTGAACCAACTTTAATCGTTTCAGATTTGAAGCATGGAGAAAAACTTAATGGAAAGATAGGGCTTTGGATTGGCCCTGAAACGGAAGCATATTTCAGAAATTTGGTTATTAAGAGAAGTAACTGATGATGGTATTAATAGATTCATGGAGAAATCTAAAAATTAAATGACAGCATGACATTCTCTCTGTAACTTTTTCCTATTGGTAAATTGATAGTGGTTAATGCTACGTTTGCCTGATTGACGGATCGGACAAAATGCTTATTTACTATAAACGACTTATGTATTTGAATGAATTCTTGATTAGATAAAATAGAAATGAAGTGAGTTAAAGTTTCTCTGGTTATTAATATTTCACTTTCAGTTATGACCTTACAGTAATTCCCATAAGATTTGATATATACAATTGAAGAAGATTTGATTAGAATATGCTTTCTGTTTGCTCTGATATGTATTGTTTCATTCGTATTTGTTTTTGATGTGATTCCGCTAGGTTGGTATTGTTTTGCTTTGCCGACTGCTTTTAAAAAGCGAGAAAAGCTAAAGGGTTTTAAAAGATAATCGATAGCGCCAAAGTTAAAGCTTTCAAGTGCAAAATCTTCGTGTGCCGTTGTTACAATAATTTTATACGGATGAATAAGTGCTTTGCTGAACTCAATGCCATTTAGTTCAGGCATATTAATATCAAGAAAAACAAGATCAACCGAATTATTATTTAAAAAACTAATAGCTTCAACAGGATTTTGAAAACAACCTACAATCTGGATATCATCTGATTTTTTACAATAATCAGAAATTATTTCGTGTGCGATTGGTTCATCATCTACAACGATTCCTTTCATGATAGATTTAAAGTTAATGTCGATTTATATGTTGAAGCATCTTCATTAATTTCAATTTTAAAATTGTTTTTATATATGATGTTCAATCTCTCCTTTAAATTAGATAATCCAATTCCGCTTTGGCGTGGCATTGTATAAGGTTTAAAATCATTGTTAATAGAAAATTGTAAATCATTATTACGTAACGTAATACAAACCGAAATATTTGTATTTGCAACATCTCTTTCTAATCCATGTTTAAAAGCATTTTCAACCAGTGGAAATAAAATAAGCGGCACAATTCGTGCATCGTTTTTGTCGATGTTAATATTAAATGAAACGGTTTTCATATCTGGGTACCTGTGCTGATATAATTTTATGTAGTTTTCAATAAAGGAAATCTCTTCTTTTAGTGAATATTTATTTTTTTTAGTTTCATATAATCCAACGCGGAGTAAATCAGATAATAGTAAAATTGTTTCCTTAGATTTATCTGGATTACTTTCCTGATTACCATAAATTAAATTTAATGTATTAAATAAAAAGTGCGGCATTATCTGGCTTTGTAATAATTGTAACTGAGCAAGTTTTTGCTGTTTTTGGTAATCTGCCAAAAAGCGAATGAACTCTATCGTAAATAGAATTATGAATAATAAGTAAATACCGCCAACGATGGTGAATAGCGGTTCGTATGGTTCAATAAAAGTTAAAGCGATGGCTGAGATAACCACTACAGTTATCGATATGATTATGTTTTTGGTAGAGTATGGCGCTCTCATTGTACAAAAATATTGATAATAAGAGTTTAAAACTAGATTAAGTAAATATTTACATCACTACAATTTAGATGATCGTCACATGAAGATGTGGTTTTGTCACATTTTAAAAATCATCGTTCACATATTTATTAGCATTGCCAAAAAAATATTATGAAACTATACTTTAAGCATATTGCTTTCACTGTTATTTTATTTGGGATTGCTACAATTTTATACATGTTGATATTTGGCTTTAGTTTAGCTTACAATGGAAATGTTATGGCAATAAGTTTACATAATGAAGGCCCGCATATTACCTGGTATACTAACGACACATTACAAATTGATTTTATCCAGCAGGTAGAAAAGAACCAACACATTGTAAAAAGAATGAAATTACATTCAAATGAATTGAAGGAAGTAAACTGTTATTATCCTTTGGATTCAACTCATTTTAGTGTTCCAATACAAAATTTGATGATTGAAGATTCACTGTCATTTAATACTCATAATAAAATATTTGCTGTTTCTGATATGGAAGGAAACTTTAATACCTTAAGAAAGCTTTTAACTAATAATAATGTAATTGATTCTAATTTAAACTGGACATTCGGAGCCGGCCATTTAGTTTTGTTAGGCGATTTTGTAGACAGAGGATCTTTTGTAACACAGACTCTTTGGTTTATCTACAAATTAGAAGTTCAGGCAAGAGAGAAGGGCGGATATGTGCATTATATTTTAGGCAACCACGAGTTAAAAAATTTATATGGAGATTATTATGCAGCATCTCAAAAGTATCTGCAAACTGCTGGTATTTTAGGAAGACAACAATTTGAATTATATAATAATCAATCATTTCTTGGACGTTGGCTAGAGAGCAAGAATGTTTTAGTAAAAATAAATGACAATCTTTTTGTTCATGGTGGATTGCATCCTGATATAGTTAAGTACAATTTTAGCTTAGATGCTATCAATACAATTGTAAAAAATTCTTATCGAGTATTTCCATATCAAAGTACTGAACCTGATAGCGTGAAATTAGTAAAAAGTAATCAGACCGGTGTTTGTTGGTATCGAGGATATTTCGATTCAGACTTTAAAGAAGAATCACTTGATTTAATTTTGAATAAATTCGAAGTGAATCATATCATTGTTGGTCATACCATTCAGGAGGAAGTCAACAGATTATTCAATGGTAAACTTTTTGCAATTGATGTATTACATCCGCAAGATCAATATAGTTATTTTCCATCGCGAAATTCGCAAGCACTATTAATAGATAAAATGAAATATTACAGAGTTGATCATAGCGGAAAAAACCCTTTACTTTTTAAGTAAAGGGTTTGAACAGGCGTTTTCTTTAATTAACTTTTTAATTATTAAAAATATTTTGTAAAGTTTCTTTAAGTACTTCACCTCTCAAATTCTTGGCGGTTATTTTTCCTTCGGGATTGATGAGAAAGTTAGATGGATATTTAAAAATACCATACACATCAAATACTTCGCCTTTACCGCCACTAATATCAGAAACATTTGTCCAGGGTAGTTTTCCTTTTTTAATGCCATTCTTCCATTGTTTCTTACTGCTTTCTGCGCCAACAGCATAAACTCTGAATCCTTTATTGTAATATGTTTTGTATAGTTCAACAAGTTGAACATTTTCTTTAATGCAAGGACCGCACCACGAGCCCCAGAAATCTAACAAAATATAATTCCCTTTGTAATCACTTAACTTTTTGTAAACACCAGAAGTGTCAGGTAAATTGATGTCGGCAAAATTGCTTCCAATTTCAAATTCGATATTTTTTTCAAGAAAATTTTGAATCTCTTTACCATAAATAGAATTTCGATTATCCTTATCTAGTAATCCGTATAGCTCTTGTGTTAAAGATTTTTTCCAGGTTCGTTTATAAACAGCAATAAGATATGCTGAGATTAAATTACCCGGGTATTTTTTTATAAACGATTTCATATTCTTTAGATAAGTGGAATCACTTAGATCATCACTTTCCGGAGCTTCCTCATATATTTCATTAGTTTGCGATCCAATAATTTTCGCATTTTTTAGTTCTCCTTTCTTACCTTCAATTACTGTCAATGTATCATCAACCCAAAAGTATTTATATTCGAACTGGTCATCTATATTTTCAGTGTAAATATTGTATTCAGCAATTTTGTTTTTCGAAATACCTTCAAAGACTAACTTTTCATTTTTAATTTTAGCCAGTAATATTTTATTTTCTTCATCAGGATTTACATACTGTAGTTTAAATGCCGTTTCATCTTTAAATCCTTTTAAATGAGCTTCTATTTTAAATGTAAATGATTGGGCATTAACATGATTATGTTTAGTTGTAAATACCAACAAAATAATTAATAGAATGGGTTTCATCTCTTTTAGCGTTTATTTATGCAATTGAGACGAATAAAACATCAAGAAAGTTGGGTATTTAGAATTAGTTACCAATTGTTAACTTGCACCATGCATAATCTAATTGCTTGCCAATCATTTTGTTAATTTTTAAGATAAATAAATTGCAAAAGAATTACGGTTATTATGCTTGATGATATGTCGAATTTGAATTTTTGATTAATTGAAAACAGAAGAAATTATAAAGCAAGCATTTGATCCCTATTTCAATGCGCCAATAGAAATTTGGAAATCTTTTGCCGGACTTGGCGAGATTTATCAAACACAAAAAGATCAGATAATAAAAGGTAAAGACACAACAGAGAAGTATTTGAACTTTATATTAAAAGGAAGTGGCGGTGTTTTACTTTGGAATGGAAGCAATTTTGTATGCATAGATCTGTGTTATAATAATGAATTTCTTGGTGACTATATGTCATTTCTCAATCAAGAATCTTCCCCTCTTGAAGTTATCACCTTTGAGGCTTCGGAAATGTTCAGAATTTCTAGAACCAATTTTGAAAAGTTAGGATATAACCAATTTGGCGATAAGATTTGCCGATTTGCAGCTGAAGCACTTTTCATGCAAAAACAAAAACAACAAATTGACGTGCTCACAAAAACTGCTACAGACCGTTATGTAGAATTACAAAGCAGGCAACCACAAATTATACAGAAAACTCCACAAAAATACATTGCATCTTATTTAGGAGTTACCCCACAAAGTTTAAGTAGAATAAGAGAGGAATTATCTGTAAAGCGATAGTTATCATGAGGTAATTTTATTCAGAGTTGATTTTTAGATTTTTGTTGGAAAATCTCCAACATGCATTTAGTTTCCACTTTTCTAATTATTATAACAGCCACTTTCGTGCTACTTACATCAGGATTTTTTCTAAATCAATTCTCATTTCATTTACACAACAATAAAATGATTAATGCAATGGCTAATTATCAAATATTTGCCTTGTTTATTTCCTTATTAGCATCTATATTGATTTATTATTTAAATCCAAGTAGCAAAGCGTTATTAAGTATTGGTAATTTAAAAGCATTAGCCTTAAAAGAAAAATGGTTAGGAATAAACGGAGATACAAACTGGTTAGTGAATGGTTTTCAATTATTAGTGTTCGTAAGTATTGTTACAAGTATTTTTATTTTTTTGTCATTGAGAAACCAAACAACAACTGTTAGTTTTAATTGGAGCCATATTACTTATATAATACTTTTTTCTTTTTCAAATTCATTAGCCGAAGAACTTATCTACCGCTATTGTATTGTGGGTGGGCTAAAACTTTATTGTAGTAAATCGTTTATTCTAATAACTTCTGCTATTTTTTTTGGTTTGCCACATTTTTATGGAATGCCAAGCGGCATTATAGGAGTATTGATATCGGGTATTTTGGGCTACATTTTATGTAAAGCTACAATTGAAACAAATGGCATTCTTGTTGCGTGGTTCATTCACTTTGTACAAGATTTAATAATTTTCGGAGGGATTTTTATAATTAATGGTAGCAACAAAGTGTTTAATTAATAATTTATGAAGATTATTTCTAAACAAGTTTAGGCCATTTCCATGCCTGATATAAAATAGTAATTAATATGATTAACTCTACTACATTATACAAAACATAGAACTCATGCCATTTACTTCCGAACTCAGAAACAATAATCAAAATGGAAATACTACCATAGAACAGACTAAAGATAATGTTTAACCATTTACTTAAACTGGGTTTAAGAAATATTGAGAGAGTGATCATGATTGCTGGCACAATTAACAATATTGAAAAGCTTAATAAAATTTGAGGGGAAGTTGGTCCGACAGGTGTTTTGAGCGCAATCATTTTTTCTAATTTGCCCGGAGTCATTAATTCAAAGTAATCAGCATAAATATATAGATGCATTAGGGTTATCCATAAGAATGCTAGTTTATACTTTATGTTTATTTGAATATCTTCAAGAGTGATTTTATTTTTCATATTATTACCTAGCCATATATTTTAATTTCGGAAATAAATTAGATTTTAAGAACAGGATATTATTTAACTTAATTTTAAATTACAAATTCAATTTTTAGCTCTCAGAAGAATATATAATTATTTGCAAGTTTAGTTGCTCTTCTTCTGATAAAACAATATTTGATGCATTACAATACTATTCCGGGAGATGAACCAGTAAAGCTTCCAGCTACATTGGCCTTAAAAATAATCGGGTTTGAAATTTGAACTCCTCCTTTTTTGATAATTAATGTAACTTCCTGATTGGCAACACCCCCATTGCCTGAAATAGCAATGACCACAGCAGTTACATTGTTACTATAAATAATTTCTTTTGTCCATGGTATATTTGTCAATTGTTCATTGATAATATTACCAGTGGCACCAGTGTAGGAAGCAAAAACTTCGCCTGTAAAATTTCCCGTTACTTCATATTGTAAAACTCTTGAATTATCTGTCGCAATAGTTTCATCTTCCGAACAAGAAATTATTGACAATAGTAACAAAAAGATAAAATGGGTCTTTGCTTTTATTGGTTTCATTGTAGTTTTTAGAATTGTAAATAGATGTATCCAACGTTCTATTTCAATAAATAGATACATATATCTATTTACCATATGGTAATTAATAACCATTTATTTGATAAAATGCGCTTCTATTTTTTTATGTGAATAGAAAAATCTTAAACTTTATTATTGTTTACTATCAATTCTCATACTTATTAGAAAAGAAATTTGAGTTTATGTCACATGGAGATTGGAAGCAACTGTTTTTAGGTGTACAACGAAATGATTTTGAAATGGTGAAGTATTACATTGACGAAGGAGTTGATGTTAATTACCAACATCCTGAATATATGACTAGCCCGTTAATTGAGGCGATTGTCAATAACTATCCTGAAATGGTGATGCTTTTATTGGAAAATGGTGCTGCTGTTAATTTAAAAGAAGCCTACACAGAATTAACACCTATACAAATCGCTAAGAGCTTGAATTACAAAGAAATTTATGTTTTATTAAATGAGAGATTGAATACTAAGCCTAAATAGAATTTTCTTTTATACTTATAGAAAAAAAGTTCAATTGGACTGTTACATTTTCTTTAATGTTGGGTCTAGTAAAGTGTTGTTTAATATTTATGCTTAATCCTGACTTTAACATATTAGCAATAAATGATGGTTTTTCTAAAATTTTACTTGATGCTCTTGATAAAATAGAAAAAACCGAAACTGTAAAACAAGGAACCGTTATAATTAATGATAAAGTAAAGACAGATACTTTCTTTTTAATAGTAGAAGGGATTTTTAAAACAGTAAAGAAAGTTAATTAGCAAGAGTATATTGTTTGCTTTCCCTTTAATGGAGACATTGATGGTGACCCGCTGGTTTTTTGGATCCACCGGGGCAATACTATGAATTAATTGCAGTTGTCGATAGCGTAATTATATTATTTGATTGGCCAAGCCTTAAGAATGAGATTGGAGAAGATATTTTCAATAGAATGCTTAGTCACTATTTACTTAAATACATACAATTTCTGCAAGTAAGAGTAGTCGCGAATATTACATTAAATGCAGAAGAGCGATACAGAATATTGTTACAACAAAATCCAAAGCAATCTTTAGAAATTCCACTTTTGGATTTAGCAGCTTATTTGGGTATTACACCTCAGAGTTTAAGTAGAATAAGAGCAAATAAAGTTTAGCAAATCTTATATATGAACAAGATTAGATTCATTGTTGTAAAACAATAGATGCATCCTCATTCATATTATAATTAATCAATCCATAAGAATAGAATATAACAAGTAGTAATGAACTATATTAAAATATTCTTGGGATCCAAGCCATAGTTAATGCAGCATAAATTCCAAATGCCGTGTAGGCTATACAAATAGCAAGCAAAAGTATCATAGAATAATTGAGTGTTTGGTTATTTCTTTTCTTTACATAGAAATACAATTCAAGTAATAAAATTGACAGTGGCAATGAATATGAAGTCACCGAAATGACCCATAAAGCGGGGCCAGAAAATGTTTTAATATCAAATCCTACAGGCCCTCCGTTTATTTTTAGCCAAGCCATAAATCCGATTCTAAAAAACCAACCTCCACTAACAACCATGAAAAGACGCAAAGCCCATCTTTCGTGCGCAATAAATTTTTTGTTAATAGCATTTCGAATGCTCACAATTGCAAAAACGATGAGGTAGATAGCGCTTATGCTAATACTTAAATGCATAAATGTATCCCCAAAAGAACCTCGAACCCAAACCATATACAAGCCGGCAAGTGCTACAAGAATGCTAGTAAATGTATAGATGCGTCCTATCCACTTATGTATTTTTTTAAAATTTTTTCTGATATAAGGAATGAATTGAATCGGTCCTGCAATAAAAATGATTCCACCAATCAATACATGCAGACCAACAAATATATTACCTAGGAAGTCGCCTTTAATATAAGCTGATGGTAAAACCTTATTCCAATTTTCAAGTTCTCCGTTTAGTGCGGAATAATGATAGAATCCAATAACATATGCACCGAACAATAATTGCCCAAGTATAGCCAATGCAAACCATGTTTGTGCAGACTGTTTTAAGAGTTTATCTGATTGATATAAGTAATTGCTAGGTAAATTATTTAAGATGGTCATTTCTGTAGAACTTTTAATTACGCGTCAAAAGTATATTTGATATTACTTTTTAAAGTTACCATACGGTAACAAACACCTTTGGTTTAAAAGTTTGTGTTGTAAAGAGTAAAAAGCCAATAAATTTGAAAGTGATTTTATTTAGAGAGAATAGTTAAGGACTCAGCGTCAAAGAATGAACTTTTTAAATTTTAGAACAAGTAGTGTTTGTTAGTATTTATCTTAATAATCAAAAAAGGAGTTGTAACTAGATCTTTAATTATATTCAATAAAGTATAGAAATCTGGATAGTGTAAAAATTAACTCAATAATTTATTTAGCAAAATTTTTAGAAATATTTTTAACATGGAAACAAGCAAAATAACCGCGCGAATTGCTGGAGCAGTTTATCTCATAGTTGTACTTACTGGAATTTACTCGCTGGGTTATATTCCTTCAAAATTGTTTGTGCTGAATAATGCCCAAACTACTTTTCATAATATAATTGAACATGAGGATCTTTTTCGTTTAGGTATTGTAGCCGGAATAATCTGTTATATAGCATTCTTAGTTTTACCAATTGTTTTGTATAAGCTATTTCATGAAGTCAATAAAAGTTATGGTATAGCCATGGTAGCATTATCAACAGTTAGTGTACCTTTTTCATTATTTAACTTAATGTATAAGATAAATATACTTACCCTTATTAAAAATAAGGATAAACTAAATATAGAATTAGATAGCTTACAAAGTCAGATTTTATTGCAACTCAACTATTACAATAATGGAATTCAATTTGTTTCAATATTCTGGGGACTTTGGCTTTTTCCATTTGGCTATTTAGTATACAAATCAGGCTTCCTTCCGAAAATCTTAGGTATTTTCCTGATGGTCGGATGCTTTGGTTATTTGATTAAGTTTATTTGTAGTTTTCTGATGTATGATTATCAACTTTCTTTTTTAAAATATGTTTCCTTACCTGCCACCATTGGAGAAATTGGAATATGTTTATGGCTGTTAATTGCAGGAGTAAAAGAAGTAAAGAAGTAATTTATTCAATTGAAATATAATTACCACAAATATTAATAGAAGTTAAGTTTATTGTTAAAGTCATTAAGAATAAAAGTATTTCAAGTCGATTCATAAATCTTAAATAAGTATAACTCAAAGGCTCGTAAGTAAAAAAGAGTATCTATCGGTTTATTAGCATTTCATTTAGTGAATTGATTTAAAGAATTATTAGCAATTTTAGCAATTGAAGTAATAACTAGCTGAATCTAAGTATTATCAATTTAGTGTTTAATAAAATTTAAGTAAAAACCTCCGTAGATATTTTGTAATTGATACAACTATTTAGCAGGCGAATCCATCTATTTCTTATTAGAAGAATTCATGTGCTTATCATTTGATTTATTCTATCAATTTATT
>JBEIPP010000089.1:0-13153 GCA_040376995.1 Flavobacteriales bacterium | reverse complement strand
CAAATGTTCTAAATAAAGCCATTAGATTATAAGCAATCATAACAAACATAAGGGCAGCTTCAGTAGCATAAAAGTTATTGAGATTAAAACTATCAAAACCAAAATCATATTTCAGTTCTTTAATTCTATTTTCAGCATCAGCTCTTCCTCTGTATAGCCTCCATACCTCTGCTGGGGAATGTTTGGTATCTGTAACATAAGCAGAATACCGATAGTTTTTAACCCAGATTATGCATTAGGAATCGTAATGAGAGTTGAAAGCTTAATAAAACAGACACTTTTTTGACTGAATCACAGTAACCACTATGATGAAGGAGAAAAAGTGGCAAAGCGTTCTGTTTTGAAGAGGTTTCAGCTCGTAATAGATTTTCTAATACGTAATCTGGCTTTAATTATTAAGGAGAAAAAAAGAAGAAAACTAGCCTAACATTAAATAAAAAAGTCCTTATTCAAAATTAAATAGGGACTTTTTTATTATAACAATTCTCTTAAAAATTATTCTACCGGCTTAGGACTGTCCTTGTTTTGATCTTTAAATGCATCAAAGTCAAATGTTAAAGTAAATCGTAATGTGTTTTGAAGCGGATTACGCTGTGTAATTGGAATTAAATAAGCCATATCTAATCCAAATACATTGTATCTTAATCCAATACCAGCAGTAAAATATTTACGATTTCCTTTTGTTTTTGCTTCTCCAAAATATCCAGCTCTTACCGCAAAAGTTTTAGCATACCAATATTCAAAGCCAACACTGTAATTAATTTCTTTTAATTCTTCTTTATATCCGCCTGGGGCATCATTAAAAGATTGAACAATACCTTGTGCAACACTCACATTAGGGTCTTTTCCAGCTGCAATAATTTTGTTCCCGTTATTATCAACGGCATCAATTGCAGTTTCGTTTCCTAAGGAGTCTAGCGCTTTTTTATAAACAGGTTGTGTTGGTACTAAAAGTTTATTTAAATCGCCATAAATACCAAAAGTATTAGCATCATCAATATCAAATTTTAAACCGCCACCTAAGCGAAGATTCATAGGAATAAAATCTTTTTTAACGGAGTAAGAGATTTTTTGTCCAATATTACTAACTACTAATCCTAAACTAGCAACTGCTTTTTTATCGTTAATTTTAAGTTTTTGAGATTGGTAATATAAGCCAACATCAACAGCTACCGAAGTTCCGGGCTTAGTTGGTTGCCCATTACTTAAAGTGTAATTACCTGTTAAATTTGAACGAATATAGCGAGCTGCTAAACCAGCTGAAAATGTTTTTGATAATTTTTGAGAATACGCTAAATCAACAGCAAATTCATTTGGTCTAAATTGCCCAGTAGTGTTACCAACAATATCAGTAAACGTTATATTCCCTAAAGAAAAATAACGAAGTGATGCTCCAATGGTTTGTGTTTTGCTAATTTTTCCATAACCAGCCACATAGTATAAATAAATATCTGGTACCAATTGTTTTAACCAAGGGGTAACTGAAATAGCAGCTCCACCTTTTTTTCAGCAAATACCATTTTAGCTACATTCCAGTGTATGCTATTTCCATCAGCAGGTGTTGCAGCACCAACTTCTCCCATACCCCCTTGTTTAGAGTCTGGAGCAATCATTAAAAAAGGCACAGCGGTTGTAATTGTATTTACTCTTCCGCTCAACTCTTGTGTTGTTAGTTTTGACGAACTCTTTGTTTGAGCAAATAGCTGTGAAGATAAAATTGCTCCTATTCCAATAGTTCCTAAAATTCGTTTTCGCATTGTTTTTTCTTTTTTATTAAAAGAGAGCATCAAAGATATAATTAATTTAGAATTACCAACTTTTCTATTTTATCAGCTTTTTTTGATGAACCATCTGTAACGGAGACTTTGTAAATATAAACGCCTCGTGCAAGTTTATCTCCAAATTCATCTTTTCCGTCCCAATCTATACCATCAAAACGAAATCCTTCGTTATTTATTGTTTGATTAATGGATTTTACCACTTTTCCAGAAATTGTATAAATTTGAATGGATAATTTTAAACTTGTGCAACATTGATTGTGTTCAATAAAAAACTTGGTTTTAGTCGTAAATGGATTAGGGTAGTTTAAAACATGTGTAAGTGCTAATTCTGCTTTATTAGAAACCACAAAATCAGTGTAAGAAAAAGAAGAGTTGTTTTGTACATCCCATACTTTAAGACTAAGTTTATGATTACCCTCAGGTAATTCGTTTAAGGGATATCTAATTTTCCCTGATTTATATGTATTTAAATCAGAAACATAAAAATCATTTAATATTATTGGTTTACTTGTATTTTCATCTAATACAGCAACAATATCATGTCCAATTCCTGTTCCAATGGTGTTAATCCCACTAACGTCTGAAATTTCGGCATAAATTTTAGGGTTTTCGTTAGTAGTACCTCCTGAAACAAATTTTTTATCATTCATAAATAAGTTAACAATTGGACCTTGATTATCTACTATCGCATTTGAATTAGCTCCTCCAACAACAACTTTGTCATAATATCCATTTGCGTCATTTAGCCCATTGTGGGCATAGTAGCTAATTTTACCTTTTCCAAAGTTGTAAGTGATATCTTTGGGAACTAAAAAAGAAAAAGAAAATTCTCCATTAATTACTTCCGATTTTCCTTTGTAAATAATATTTTTTTGAAGGATAAAAGACATCACAGAAGAACCTGGATCATTAGCTAAGGTATTTACAACAGATTCTTTGTCAAACACAGTTGGATAAACAACCCCATTAAAGTTAGATAATTTGTTCCCGTTTTTATCTCCTACATAACCTGTAACATTAATAAGCGAAAGAGCTTTTAATGTATCGCTGGAAGATGATGTTAGTGCTTGTGAGTTGATAGTCGAAGTAAATACTCTTTGTTCTGGATAAGATAATTTAAGAGCGGGATCACCTAAGATGACAAAATTTTTATACAGTTCATTAGTGCCAATTTGGCGTTTAGTTAATTTATAAATATCTCCAATACTAGGCATTTTACCATTAGCCATTGGAGTAAGAGCATGATCATAAAACGCTTTATTTAAGGTATAATTTGGTCCAGAAAATGCAACCCTCACAGTTGTCATTAGCGCTATAGCTCCACCATTTCCATTCAGTAAGCAATACTCTCCTGCTGAGATTCTATCAGGATCATCAAATCTACTAAATTCACAAGTAGCAGTAACCATGAGAGGCATATTGTTTTTGTTTTTCCAACTTAAAATTTGAGCTACTTCAATAATACGTTCCTCTGCTAAACCTAACTCTCCTCCATGTCCTGTGTAATTTACTATTAAAGCACCTCTTTCCATTCTTCTGTTTATATCGTCAACAGCAAGTGGGTATCTGTCTCCTCCAGCTGTTGATTCTTGAACGTATGCATCAAGAAATATTTTATCTACATTATAAAGTTTGTTATTATTATATACTTTATTAGCAAGAAGATTTGCATCATTTTGATGTAAATTATTGTCTTCGTCGTCGCCAATAAAACAAACCCAATTCCTCCAATCTCCTTGAGGATAATTATTTTCGGCAGTAACACAAGATGATTCAATGGCGTTAACATTAAATTCATAATTTTTTTTGTAATAATGTTCCACCTTATTTGTAACAGCCACAGCTTCTTCTTTACTTTTTACAGGAAATCTCCCAACTCCAATATCTACTAAATCAGGACTCCCTGGCACTAAATCACCTTCATTATCATCTAACATTGCAAAATAATCATCCGTAACAAATGACGAAATGTATGATGATGAATTTTCTGTTTGAAAGGTTGGAATTAAAGCAGAGTTGGTGCTATTATTTATTTCTTTATTCTTATAAGAACCATCTCCCAATAGCAAAAGATATTTAGTAGCTAAGTTTGGGTCGCTAGGGCGCTTATAGAGCATTTTTACAAAATCTCTAATAGCACCGATATCAGGTGTGCCAGATGAAAATTCATTGTATATTTCTTGTGTTGTTGCTATCGCGTATGTTAATGAATCATAGATTTGATGAATTTTAGCAATCCTTTGAGCTTCTTCTAAAAATAATGGATGTGTAACAATAATGAAATCTGCTTGTTGAATGCCATGTAAATTTTGATTAAAAATAGAGCCATACGATTTTGGAATCATGGCTTGATTATCAATAAATACACAAAATTCTTTCAATGAATCTGAAGTTGTAGTGAAATCTAATATGTTAGTATTAGTATTGTAGATTTGTTTTTTAATATCTAATGGGTTTGTAATATCCCAAATAGTAGGTGCTGAAGTGTTACTATTAGTTAATAAATATTTTGCAAATGTATTAGCTCCTAATACAGTTTTTCTATCTCTAAATTGAAATTGAGATTGATTAAAAATTAAGTTTCTTCTACAGTTAAATACAACATTGTTAAGCCATCCAGTAGCTTGAGAAGTTTGCTTAGTAATGGAAACAAAAAGGTTACTAGAGCCTAAAATACCTCCTTTTATTCCTTCGCCATAATAACCAACATCTGCTAAATAAAACGAGGTAGAAGTTGGATTACAAGTAAATGTAAATGTACCATTGTTGAAATTTACAACGTAACTTGATGTTAAATTGCTTCTTGATAATACACCTGATTTTACATACACACTATCACCAATAATACCATCTGGGATTGGAAATGAAAAAGAATAAGAGTTATTTAAATCAAATTTTTCGCCATAAAATTCTCTTCCACTTTTTACAACATTAATCGAATTTAGTTCGTGAAACCCATAATAATCTTGAGCGTTTGTTGTTGTATTTGGGGTATTAGTTAAATTACTTTGAGAGCTAATTCGTTTGCCTAAGCCTAAGTCGGCAGTTATAAAATAAAAGGTGGTATCACTAAAATAATGATTTTGATGATCAAAAGGCAATTCAGAACCATTGATATGCTTCCATGAATCAGTGCCTTGTCCGTAAAATAAAATATAATCAGAGTTGTCAAATACGCCATCATTTTCTCCAATAATTGTTATTGCATTTTCTTGTAAATCATCATATCTAAAAATTGAATTTTTTTCAGGTATAAGTTTACCTCCATTACCATATAATCTTATGTTTTTTGGGTTAATATTATTTATATCCACTCCTAAATTTATTAATAGATTTTTGTCTATTTTATAAACCCCATTTTTTGTAACAGCAATTTTATACCATTTTCCAGTAGCTAAAATTGAGGATGAAACATTTGATGTTTTTTTATTTTGTTTATGTTGATTATTTGAAACAAACGTATTTGGTTGATTAATGTTCCAAAAAGGACTGTAGTTTTCAATAACTTCATAATTCCCAGATGAGGAGTTAAATTTTATAGGAATTAATTTAGCATACAAAATAGATTCATTGCCAGATTGACCTATTGAATATGAAATTTCAAAATTAGAAGTAATTAAATGTTTGAATTCAGAAATAAGTTCAAGTTCTTTTGCATTTAATGCACGAGTAGAAAGATTATTTAAATTAAAAGTAGGTAAAGAAGTGTTGTTTGAAATATAATGCTCTAAATAGTATGGTAAATTTTTATTTCTCGAATCCCGATGAGTTTTGTATAAAAAAGATTGATTTTCTGAAATTAGAGATTTTATCTCAGGATTTGATTCAAATGAACTTTTTGGAGTATTTTGTTTTATTATCTGAGAATTGCCAAAAAAATAGCTGAAAAAAAATAAAACTAAAAAAAATAGATTAAATTTAGTGATAGAGAGCATTTGCTTGATTTTTTAGTAAATATATTTGTTTAAACGACAAAGAAAATAAAATATTGTTGCATAAAAGTTTTTATTTTTCAAAATGGACTGCTACATTTGTGATTAGGAATAGATTAAGTAAAAATAACTTACATGGCGAAGAAACTGATTTTATTACTCACAATTGTTTGTGTTATTGGCGTTCAGCAATATTTGCATGCTCAAGATCCCCAATTTACTCAGTTTTATGCAAATCCTATTTATTTAAATCCAGCATTTGCAGGTACAGCCAGATGTCCACGTATTTGTATGAATTACAGGAATCAATGGCCAAATTTATCAGGAACCTATGTTACATACAGTGCATCATATGATCAGCATATAGATGCTCTTAGTGGCGGTATAGGTTTAATTGTTACTCAGGATGACCAAGCGAGAGGTACCCTAAAGTCAACAAGCGCAAGCCTAGTTTATTCTTATTTATTACCTGTTACACGTGAATTTTCAATAAAAGCTGGATTACAAGCTGGTTTCTTTCAAAAATCGTTAGATAGAACAAAATTAAATTTTGGAGATATGATTGATGCTAGAAGAGGATTTGTTTGGAATACAAATGAAATTATACCTGCTCAAACAAAATCAAATTTAGATTTTTCTGCTGGATTGTTAGGGTATAGTAAACGCTATTTCGTTGGTTTTTCTGCCCATCACATTACGCAACCAGACGAAGGCTTGCAAGGTGCATCTAAATTACCATTTAAAATTACAGGTCATGCTGGAGCAATTATTCCTCTAGAAAAAGGAAATGAGTCTTTTATATCTCCAAACGTATTATTTCAACAACAACAAGATTTTACTCAATTAAATTTGGGATTGTATTTTGTTAAAGGAAATTTTGTTGCAGGTTTGTGGTATAGAAATTCAGACGCATTTATTTTATTAATAGGACTTCAAACAGATCACTTAAAAGTTGGGTATAGTTATGATGTCACCGTATCTAAGTTGTCTAATAATACAGCTGGATCTCATGAACTATCACTTCAAATTCAGTTCGAGTGTCGACCAAAGAAAAAGAAGTATAGAACAATTAGTTGCCCTTCTTTCTAAAATAATTTGTAACCTTTTCATTAAATATTCGTTATAACCTTAAATTAAATATCAAAATATGAAGTTCAATTTCATTAAAAGTCGTAAATCACTAGCAATTATCTTATCGGTTCTTGCTGTATCTTGTGGTACGGAGCGTTCTCCAGTTACAGGTTGGTCATACAATGATCCTGATAATGGCGGTTTTGAAAAAATGCCATACGAGGAACAGGAAACTGGTCCTGGTTTAGTATTAATTGAAGGTGGATCATTTTCAATGGGGCGTAATGAGACTGATGTTACTTATGAGTGGAATAACGTTCCTCGCCGTGTTACGGTTTCTTCCTTTTATATGGACGAAACAGAAGTGAGTAACTTCTCATATTTAGAATATTTATGGTGGACAAGTCGCGTATTTGGACCTACTTTCCCTGATATTTACTACAAAGCCCTTCCTGATACATTAGTATGGAGAGAGAAGTTAGCTTATAATGAGCCATACGTTGAGTATTACTTACGTCACCCATCTTATAGGGATTACCCTGTAGTTGGTATTAATTGGTTGCAAGCTAATGAATTTTGTGCTTGGAGAACAGACCGTGTGAACGAATTTATTTTAATTCGCGAAGGTTTATTAGATCATGTTCCAAATCCATCTGATCAAGATTATTTTAGTACTGAGGCTTATTTATCAGGGAAATGGCAAGGTCAATTGAAACAAAAATTACCTTCATTTGACGAGCAAAATCCTGAAAGAGATGTTAAAATGGAAGATGGTATCTTTTTACCAAAATACAGGCTACCAACTGAAGCAGAGTGGGAATATGCTGCTTATGGCTTAATAGGTAACACAATAGGTGAGCGTATTACAGATCGCAGAATTTATCCTTGGAATGGTCATGGTATTCGTAACTCTGACGATAAGTATATTGGTCAAATCGCAGCAAACTTTGTTCGTGGTAATGGTGATATGATGGGTACTGCAGGATTCTTGAATGATAATGCTGACGTTACTGCCCCAGTTTATTCATACTGGCCAAATGATTACGGTTTATATAACATGGCTGGTAACGTTTCGGAGTGGGTTATGGATGTTTATCGAGCTGCAACTGCTACAGATGCAGATGAATTCAGACCTTTCCGCGGAAATGTATTTGTTACTCAAGTAAAAGATAGTACAGATGGTACAATTGCTACTAATATTGACGGTCCTGTTTTTCAAAAATTCTTACACAAAGTTAACCCTCCAACTGGTCACGGCGTAAGTGGAGAAACTACAGAAGTTCTGGATAGCGTTTTAACTACAATGAGTGGGGCACCTAATGATGCTGAAGCTATGAATAAAAATAAAAACGTTACCGCAGAAGGTAAATCTGATATTCCAGGACGCGTCAAGTGGAGAGAAGTTTCTTCTGCTGTTTCTTCAGATAATTTAGATGAACGTAGAAATTACAAAACTGCTGATTACATTAGTTATTTAGATGGTGATGTAAATTCAAGTATTTACTATCCAGAAGGTGAAGATGCTTATAGTGATAAAGCTGATAAGTTAATGTATGAATATGCTAAAACTTCATTAATTAATGATAAATCTCGTGTATATAAAGGTGGTAGTTGGAGAGATAGAGCATATTGGTTAAATCCTGGCACTCGTCGTTATTTAGATCAAAGACAATCAACTGCATTTTTAGGATTTAGATGTGCAATGGTGAGAGTTGGTAGCCCAGTAGGAATGGGTAACTAATTTTGTTGAAAACTATATTTAAAGCCCCTTATCAATCGATAAGGGGCTTTTTAATTTTATAGCATGGAAAAATATACAAGTACCGCAGATTTATATAAGTTATTTATTGATTGTCATCAAAAAATCACAACTGATACTAGAAAATTAGAAAGTGGAGCAATCTTCTTTGCATTAAAAGGTGATAATTTTGATGCCAATGAATTTGCTCAAAATGCAATTGATGCAGGCTGTGCTTATTCTGTTGTTGATAAGGATACTATATCTGACAATAAAAAAATATTACTAGTGCAAGATGTGTTAATTGCATTACAACAATTGGCGCATTATCATCGTAAACAATTAAAAATTCCAATAATAGGAATAACAGGTAGTAATGGCAAAACAACTAATAAGGAATTAATACACGCTGTACTTTCTAAAAAATTTAATACCTATGCAACAAAAGGAAATTTAAATAATCATATTGGCGTTCCTTTAACTCTGTTAGCCTTAAATAAAACACATGAAATAGGTATTGTTGAAATGGGAGCTAATCATCAAGGTGAGATTAATATGCTATGTGAAATAGCTGAACCGGATTTCGGGTTAATAACAAATATTGGAAAGGCTCATTTAGAAGGATTTGGAGGGGAGGAAGGCGTTAAAAAAGGAAAAAGTGAGATGTATAAATATTTGGTAAAAAAGAATGGTAAAATATTTATAAATGGAGATGATCCTGTTTTGTTAAAATTAAGCGACGATCTAGATAAAATTTATTATGGAGAGAATTCTAGTTTTGATATTTATGGCAAACGTTTTTCTACAGGTGAATTTGTAGAATTTAAATGGAATTTGAAAAGTAAAGATTTATCAAGTCAGCCGTTAGTTAAAACGCAAATGTTTGGTCAATATAACTTCATTAATTTATTATGCGCTTGTTGTATAGGTAATTATTTCAAGGTAAATGAAAAGGATATAAACTCAGCCTTAGAAAGTTATATTCCTGAAATGAATAGATCTCAAGTAAAAAAGACCCTTACAAATACTATAATTCTAGATGCTTATAACGCAAATCCTAGTAGTATGAATTTAGCTATTGATAATTTTCAAAAACAATTAATAGACAAAAAAATAGTAATACTAGGAGATATGTTAGAACTTGGAGAATACTCTAAAGAAGAGCATCGTAAAATTTTGTTGCAACTTCAAGGGTCTAGTATTGATAAAGTATTTTTAGTTGGAGCGCATTTTTTTGAATTAAAAGATGAGTTTTCTGAGTTTCATTTTTTTAAATCAATAGTTGTATTAAAAGAATACTTAAGTGCTTGTCAGATAAGTCAATCTACTATATTAATAAAGGGTTCTAGAGGTATTCAACTAGAAAAAATCGTAGATTTTTTCTAGTAAACTTCTTGTTGATTTATAAGTTAATCGATTATTAAATTCTATTTTTTTGTTTATGTAGTATAATAAAAAAACAAAAACATCATGAAAAAACAATTATACAATTCTTCACACTCATCCGAACTTTTTCAAAAATAAGTTAATGAAGCTCTTTAACCAGTTACTATGCTTCAGTCAAATAAGTGTCTGTTTTATTAAGCTTTCAACTCTCATTACGATTCCTAATGCATAATCTGGGTTAAATACTGGCTTCCAATAAATACCAGTGCTTTGAATGGCAATGTATGTAACCCATTGCTGCTTGCGCCAATCTCTCAATTCTGTCAAAGAACTTGTACAGGAGCTAAATTCTTTTGTTTCATAATCACTACTACTGCTCCTTATTGTAACTACGATTGTGTCTTTGCGTTCATCTAACCCACAACCAACACCAATGACTTGTTGAAATTGAATCTCTTTTTTCATCGCTTAACGTTTTTGTTTTCACAAAGATACGTCTCGCAAGTCAAAACTCATTCGTGTTTGGGCGGCCTAGCCCAGAGGGTATTTCATATGTTTAAGTTATTTGTTTTTTAGTTGTTATACCTGTCTGCCGACAGGCAGGTGGTATAGCCATGTTTATATTCTCCCGATAGCTATCGGGAGGTGTTTGTGTTGGTCGCAACATGGTTATTTCATATTTTATTATATTTGATGTGACTAAGTGTTGTAGTTTGTAATTAATTACAAATACATAAATGGCGCTTAGTTAGCGATCATTGTAACAAACAGGCCCACACGACACGCAAAAACTAACAAAAAAATGCAAGATATACTATTTGACTTTCTATCAAAATACGTTTCTTTAACCGACGAAGAGAAAAACGCCATTGTGTCGTTAGATATCTTTCACTCGATAAAAAAAGGAACAGTTTTACTCGAAGAGGGCCAAACATCAAAAGAAAACTACTTTGTTTTAAAAGGTTGTATTCGTTCGTATTATGTCATAAACGGCGAAGAAAAAACCACAGCTTTTTATACAGAAATGGAAGCTTTTACGCCACACTGTGTAGTGAGCAAAACACCATCCGAATATTATGTTAGTTGCATAGAAGACTCTATAATTCTTATTTCAAACTCTGATATGGTAGAAGAAGTAAATGGCAAATTCCCAAAGTTTGATACCCTATGCCGAATATTATCTGAAGAGTTATTAGCCAAACAACAAATAGATTTTGATGAGTTTAAAATTTCGTCACCGGAACAACGTTACCTCAACTTAATACAAAAAAGACCAGATCTTATCCAACGTGTTCCACAACATCAATTAGCAAGCTATCTTGGCATCAAACCTCAATCATTAAGCAGACTAAGAGCAAGGATTTTAGGAAAAAGTAAAGGCTGAATAATTTCTTAACTTAAGTGAACGTTTTAAATCGATTGCCAATCTACCTTTGATGCATCATTTAACATCAAATAGATATGCAAAAGAAAATTTCATGGATTGGGCTTGCCTTCATCTTGGTAAGCCGTTTACAAGTTAATGCACAATATGCCAAAACAGATAGCACTTACAAAAAGTGGTTTATTGGCTCGTCTTTATTTGTTTTTTTGGGGAACCTGGATAAAGAAAATCCGCCCAATTTTATACAGCTCAATATCGGTTATAGGATAACAGGAAAAGACATTATTACATTAGCTCCAAAAACTTGGAAATATGCCTGGCCAAACGGTATTCATCCATTTTTAAACAAGGCATACAAAAAGCCTGAAGAAAAATTTCCGGGATATGTGCGTGAGTTCGGCGTAACCGTGTCTTACACCCGATTTTTATGGAAAGGCTTATATGCTCAACTTGATGTAATGCCTACCTATCAAGTTTTTGTGAACGACAAAAGCAAAAAAAACAATACTGGTTTTCAGATTTTTAATTCGTACCGTGTTGGTTATCACATTAAACTTTTTAAAGACAAATTTTTCTTTCAACCATCCATATGCATGACTCATCGTGCTTACCACACATCATTACCTGATGGATTTAAACAGCTAGATGATAAATGGCCTAAATACATCTTTCCTGAACCCGGACTTAATATTGGATTTAATTTTTAATACCTTTTTTATGAATACACAAACATTCACAAAACACGAATTTACAGACATTAGAATCAATGTAAAACTGAAACTTGCAACGCTATGGGCGAGTTTTATGTTTTTCTATATTTATGTAGATTATTTTCACTTATACATGCCTGGCTCGCTAAATGATATGTTGGCAGGTAAAGTATTTGTATTTGAAATTACGCAGATTTTTCTTTTGGCAGCACTCGCCATGGTTACAATTCCTGCACTCATGATTTTCCTATCGGTTGCCTTGCCGTCCAAAGTAAATCGTTATGTAAATATCATTATTGCCGCAATTAATATTCCCTTAATTTTATATAATTTAGCAGGAGAAGCCTGGTTACACATGTTTATTGGGGCATTTATACAAGTCATTCTTCTTTGTCTAATTATCTGTTATGCATGGAAATGGCCGCGCCCCAAGAATCAAATAGAATAGAAAGTTAAATATAAGATACTCGCATGACGCAAAAACTGATAAACTATTTTACAAAAAAACAAAAAACGTTGTTTCTTATTGACGGTATAGGCGCTATTGTAACTGCACTATCTTTATTTGTAATTGCACAACGGTTCAATGACTATTTTGGAATGCCTAAAAACACACTGACCTACCTTTCTCTAATAGCAGTTTGTTTTTGTATTTATTCGATTTCCTGTTCTGTATCTTTGAAAGGAAAATTCGCAACGTTTATCCGAGCGATTGCTATTGCAAACATACTTTATTGTGCACTAATCTTCGGACTAATCATAAGTAATTACAGCATACTGACATTAATTGGTAAAACGTATTTCTTAATAGAACTAATTATTATTGGCATTCTAAGCTATGTTGAACTTAATGTAGCAAAAGAAATAAATTAAAATCGTGAATAAAAATTGATGCTTTTTTGGTTTAATACAATAAACAATTTATAATATGAACATAAAAAGAATACATTATATCTCAGACCACAACTATCCGAAAGTTAAATTTTAAAAAGTGACAGAAAATTTTCAAACCTTTGAGGTATCGAAACCTTTAAAAAGTATGAGCCTTTTCTGCCGCAACAAAAATAACAATAAACCTGTAATTCGTCAGGTTATAGATTTAATTCCGCGACACCTTTTAATAGCCTCTGTTAGCCGTTTTTAAAACCGAT
>JBEIPP010000154.1:0-7545 GCA_040376995.1 Flavobacteriales bacterium | reverse complement strand
CCGCTACAAATAGAGCCACTATTGACCGTGATAATGGGTAAGGCATTTACAGTTATTGAACTTATTACACTTGCTCCAATGCAACCTTCAATGCTAGATCCAATAATTGTATAATTTGTAGTAATAGTTGGTGTTACAATGGAGCTACCGCTCGAATATGTATAAGTACTTGCACCATTTGGAATAATTGTGAAACTATTACCGCTACAAATAGAGCCACTATTTACAGATATTATAGGAGTGCTGTTAACTGTAAATGTTATTGCAGTTCTACTTGGAATAATATTACAAATATTATCTTCGGCATAGTAGCTATAGGTGCCAACACTTAAAGAGGGGGTTACAAACGTTGTGCCTGTGCCTAGTGAGACTCCTCCTGTAGCAATTGAATACCAGTTGATAGTCCCGATTCCCAATACTGAAAGAGTTGTTGTATTGTTTGAGCAAATAGATTGATTTGCCAAAGGTGTATTATTGATCGGGGGTATAGAAGTATTGCAATCATAAAATTGTACTAGGTATGCATTTGCAGTTCCTGCAATATTTGCTTGGTGACTGCCAATAGTAGCTATATCTGTTCCACTATTTGATTCAGTTTGTCCTGCAATATAAAATCTATTATTATCAATAACAGATGAAATGCCAAAATCATTGCCAGTGCCACCATAGTATGTGCCCCATTGCCGCATACCATTTGGATTGAATTTTGTCAAAAATGCATCATAATAACCCCCACCATACAAGGGCTGATGACTTCCTGAGCTAGCAATCACAGTTCCTGAAGTTGATACTGTGGTCCCTGATACGTATATATTATTACTATTATCTGTTCCGCACCAATTAGAACCGTCAAATCCACTACCACCATAATAGGAGCCCCATTGTCGAATACCTGCGCTATCAAATTTTACTAAAAAAGCATCTGCATAAAGATTGGATGTGCTTCCAAAAGTTGCCTGATGACTACCGGTAGTTGATATGCCTACTGTTGATTGAGTTGAACCGGTGAGATATACATTGCCATTTAAATCAGTGCTACAACAATAACCTATTTCATCTCCCGTTCCTCCATAATATGTACCCCATTGGCGAACACCATTTGAATTAAATTTAACAAGAAAAGCGTCGTTATACATTCCAGGAATAAATCCTCCATGGTTTGGTTGATGACTTCCTAGTGTTGCAATATCAGTCCCTGTATTAGTTTCAGTATAGCCTGCTAAATAAACGTTGTTTGCATTATCCACCGTGCAAGAAAATCCATAATCAAAACTCGTACCTCCATAATATGTTCCCCATTGGCGGATACCTGAATTATCAAATTTAACTAAAAAAGCATCATGTGTTCCTCCAATATTACTTGGTTGATGAGAACCAATTGTTGCTATTTCAGTACCAGTATATGAATCTGAAAAGCCAGCAAGGTAAACATTACCAATAGCATCTGTTTTACAGGAATAACCATAATCATTACCAGTGCCACCATAATAAGTGCCCCATTGACGAATACCTGAATTATCAAATTTTACTAAAAAAGCATCTCCACCGCCGCCATGGATTACTTGATGGCTATTTGTAGTGGCAATCTCAGTGCCAGTATTTGAGCCTGTAATACCTGCACAAAAAACGTTACCATTAAAATCTGTAGCACACGAGATCACTTGATCTAGTCCACTTCCTCCATAATAAGTGCCCCATTGACGTACTCCAAGACTATCAAATTTTACTAAAAAAGCATCACGCCATCCCGTAAAAATAGTTTGATAACTCCCCACAGTGGCGATTGATGTTCCTCCATTTGAATCTGTTGATCCGCTCAAAAAAACGTTACCATTAATATCTGTAGCACATGATGCACCATATGTGTCACCATTACCTCCATAATATGTTCCCCATGTTCTTACAACAGGATCAATAATAAAACTTTGAGAGGGATTTAAATTTGTAATGGAGTATGAAACAATATTGTTTTTTAATAACCATTTTGCTTTTAATGTTTTTCCATTTTGAGTTACTAAAGGAGCTTGCTCTATTATGTTTCCCAATGGCGTTGTAATTATTAGCTCTCCATTTTTATTTATTACTATTTTTTCAGCACCTTTATATTCTAACTGTATTTGTTTATAATTAGCGCCAGTAGAAACCAAATAGTCATATTTTAAATGTCCGTCTTTGTAATACCACTTCAAATCAATGCCATTATAAATGTTTTGGTAAGTAATGTCTTTATAGTTTTTTACATTTAATAGCCCATTGGGGCATTGTTCTAAATAATAATTATCATATTCGTCGTTCGCTATACCCTTTTTTATGAATACAATTTTATTAGCGTTTATCCAATTAACATCCAAACGATAAATTGTAATTTGATTGGTTTTTTTTTTGATTTGCCTGCCTATAATTGAAATGCTACTATCCTGTTCTTTTTTATTATCTATTTTGTTTAACTGATATGAAATTCCATTTTTTTTTAAATGACATAACATTTTTCCATCTGTAGCTGTAAACAAAACATCTGATCGAGTTTTGTGATTTTGATCACACACTTGCCCTTTATTTTCGATATACCCTAAATTTGAAGTATTTGGCTTTTGTTGCAATACTTTGTTTTGTGACAAAGTGCAATGAAAAAATAAAATAAATAAAAAAGTAAAATATTGAAAACACTTCATTGGTTGAAAATTGAGACTAAAGATAAAGCTTTAAATCAAGATTAAAAACTGCCGTGTAAAGGTAATAAGAACATTACCCTGCCTGCAATATTTGCTCTAAAGACAATTTGTATAGAAGAAGTGTATATCATTTTTTTTAAGCTTGCGCCCTTCATTCCTTCTGCAAATTCACTTGCGGATACAAACTTTCACTAATTCGCCATTGAACTTAAAGATATTCTCTACGCAATATTAACCAAAAGACAATATCTCGTCATATTCTAATGACATATTAAAAACTCTATCTTCGTTTAACCATTTATTTTTACCTATTACAAAGTTGCTTGCAACAATATAATATAGTTTTTTGTGAGATTTAATTTCAAATATTTTTAACCCAACTATCGTCCTATATAATTGAAATTTTGCAGGTACCATATCCTTTATTTCCCTTATCTTAATTTCTTCAATTCTATTAGGCAAATCTATATAAGCTACGCCAGAAAATTCAATATCTATATTAAAGTTTAATTCTTTTCTGTATTCTTCTTGATCTTCAAACATCATAGGGCTTCTTAATATCAATGTACTATGACTTACAGAATAAGACCAAATTTTAAAATTTCTATTTATTAAAATATCCATAATTTATTTAAATGGGTTTGGAACAACATTATACATTCCATCAGAAAATCTATAGAAGTTGGTTCTATTTAAAATTAATGGGTTATTTAATATAGTGTTTAATTCCCAGTTTGTTATATTTCCATGACTAATAATACCATTTGGATTGAATTTGGAAAATTGGTGTTTAGAAAATCCAGTTAAATTGAAATGTAAAGTATTGCTACCATCATTCATAAAAGATAATATTTTGTCTTTTTGCAATCCAGATGAAAAGTCTCTATATGTTTTTAATCCTTTATTTTCAGCAAATTTAAACAAATCATCCCCTAAACCTAAGGCAATATCATCTCCTTTTTTTACAATATCAACCTTTGAAATAGCTTTTTTGCTATACTTTAACCCTTTGTTAATAAATTTCCCTCCTGTTGCAGCCCAACCTGCAAAAGGGATCATAGCCGCCGCACTGAGGCCCGCATTTGTATAATCGCCCCGCCCTAAGTAAATTAAAGCATTTACTCCATCAGCTACTTCTCCTAAACCTGGAACTAGACCTACTACATCCAAAGTCGTTTGCACAGCATCAGCAACTTTTGTACCTATACTCTCTACTTCCTTTATCTCTGGCAAAACTATTTCGGGAATTGCAGGAATGTCGTTTAATGATATATCACCGATAGGTTTCGATTCGATATTCATTGGATAAAGAATATCTCCATCCTGCTTAGGACCATTTGCAGGAATAAATGTGTTAAATTCTCTATTTCTCATTCGTGTCATGCGCGGATCATCTCCTCCGCCTGGCTGACTAGCATCTCCATAAAATTCAGCTTCCATACCCGTAGGGTCATTAAAATTAAAAGGGCTGTTTAAAGCATAATTATAAGTTCCTTGGTTAGGAGTATTTTCTGCTAAAGGATCTACATTTAAAAAGCGAGCGATAACAGGGCTGTAATAGCGCGCACCAAAATCGTAAAGGTTTGCTCCGCTTTCGTCTACATATTCCTTATCTCCAAATTTTAGTTTGTCGCCAATAGAAACTTTCCCAAGGCCATACATATCTAAACCAAAGGCATAGTAATTATTTTCCTGTAGTACCTCATTAGAGGTTAAAGTGCCATCGGCATTTATATCGCTGTAAGCTAAACGGGTATTCCCTAAATGATCCTTATAATTATATTCGTAACGGTATTGCCACCCTGGTGTTCCGGCAGCAGGTACTAAACGGCCTTCTGAGGTGCCAAAATATTCTAATAATGTGCTGTTATACACTACACCATTTACATAATAGTTTGTAATAACGCTTCCTAAAATAGGTGTCCATTTCTTTTTTAAACGATTACCATCAGCATCATAGGTAAATTGTAGGGTGCCTAAAGGACCTACAATACTAATAGGTAAATTTAAATGGTTGTATGCAATAGTTATGTTTTTGCTAGGGTCAAAGGTGATGTTACCATTGGCATCATACACATAACTGTTGGAAGTTGGCTTAAAATCATTGTGGCCTTGTATTGTAGCAGCATCTACCACAGTGTTTATTTTATTGCCGTTGAAGTTAAATGATAAATTATCAATTAATTGGTCGTGCATTAAATTGCTTCCATAACCCTTTCTTTTAAGAGCCGTTATATTTCCATTAGGGTCGTAGTTAATGTCATATTCGCTAAATTTATCAACGTTCGTTGACCAAGTGCTACCAGCATATTCACTATAATAAGCAGCTAACATACGGCTGGCCTTATCGTATTTACAGGCATAGGATTTTTTATTAGCATCGCTGATACTTTTCCATAGTACTTCAGTAATGCGACCACTATGAGAGACTGGAGCATTTGGATTATTAACAGATGATGTATTGTATTTTAATTCGTAACCAAACATATCGTTACTATCATCATTATTATTTCCCGAACCTACATTCAGGTCGGCATTATTCATGTGAGTAAGCCAGCCTTGTTCGTTATAAGTATAATCCATGGATTGAAGAAAAGAAGTTCCATTAATGGAGTGAATGTTTTTTTCAATCAATTGGTCAATTTCGTTATATTTATTTTTGGATAAAATAATTGCAGGATCGTTATTGACTTTTTGAACAATTTGATTCACTCTTCCAACACGGTCATAGTCAATACGATTTAAAATATTTAAACTGGTGCTATATAAACCTGTGTGAACACGTTGCATAAAAACAACGTTACCTGTAAAACTATATGCCAAGTTTACCCTATCTGTTCCGCCTGCATAGTTGTTAGTTTGGGTTTGTATTATTTGTTCTTTTTCGTCGTAGAAAATAGCAGAAATTAACCAAGGAACTGTTGGAGAAGTTTCTAACACTTTTACTCTAACTCCAGTTAACAATCCTTTTGTTTGTAATGTTGAAGAGGGAGTATAACCTCTAGGACTCAATGTTTCTCCCGGCGCTTTAAGGCCAGGTACTATTGTTACATTTAATGAATAATCGGCTGTACCATCATAGTTAAAATCATAGTCGTCGTAATAATTTACGGCATGGATATCAATACTAGAAAGTGGGTAACAGGCGTTAGTATATCCAAACTGTGTTGAATAATTTACAGAGGTTCTATCTTCGTATAAAGGAGAGGTTAATCCATCAACGGTAGTTTGCATAAAGGGTTGCAATTTAGCATTTGCACCGTACAAACTATTTGCATTAAACAATCCATTCATAATTGGTCGTTCAAACACATCATACTTAAAAAATGTCCATTGCCCGTTTATTCTTTGGCTCTCATCCTGACTTAAAACTATTTGATCAAGAGCATTGTAAACATAACTAGTCCAACCACAATCTGGCTTACGCTGTCTAGCTACTCTTCCTTTGGCATCGTATTCATATTGATAAATTTGTGAACCATAAGAATATGTGCTGTAATCTTCATTATCTGCATTAGCAATTATTGAAGCATATACTTTTGGAGGTATAATACATGTTAATTGATTAAAATCATTATAGACGTAACTTGTAGTGTTGAACAAGTCGATACCCGATGTTGTGGTATACTGCTCATCAATTCTTAACAAGTTTCCAAATTTATCAGTATAACTTAAGCTGTAATTCCCATCAGGATTTATGTTTTTTGTTACAATAATAGAATT
The DNA here is from genome assembly GCA_040376995.1 of Flavobacteriales bacterium. Lineage (GTDB taxonomy): Bacteria > Bacteroidota > Bacteroidia > B-17B0 > Aurantibacillaceae > UBA4416. The sequence continues at coordinate 1,150 of JBEIPP010000154.1, read as the reverse complement.
GATTGGATAATATGCCGCACCATCAATACCAATACTATTTGCCCCATAGCTTTGAGGTGACCACAATAAGATAGAGGTTTCAGTTGTAAAAGTGGAATTAAATTTGTACTCCGATTTGGAAGTATGTCCACTACTTAAATTCCAATTCGTGCCAGGTGCAGAGCTTTCTTTTACTATGTCTAGAGGAGAATTATCAAAAATAATTTCAGAGAAAGCGCTGTTTGTTGGAAATATTTTACTTGTAGATGTATAAAAAGTTTGTTGGGCTGTAATAGCACTAGGACGGTAATCGCCTGAAGTAGATGTTGTATTTGGGTCTGTATATGGCAGGTATTGTTTTATCTGCCGACCCAAATTATCATATACTATAGGCTGAATCTGGTCGTTACCTGCTGGTGAGGTTTTTTTATTGACTACTTGTATGGTTCTACCAATACCGTCTTTATACTCAATACTTTCCATTTTATAACTTGCAGCCACGGCATTTAACGTGCTTTCTGAAGTTATTGATGATAGTGGAATAATTGTATGTTGATAATTATAATTATTGTTTTGAGTAAAAACAACAGTAGATAAAAACAAAAAAATAATCGTAATATTAAATATCTTCATAAGATTTAGTTTAGTATATATGAAAACTAAGGTTTGTAATTATAATTTGTTTTTGAGATGATGTTTTTCTTAAAATCACGCACTAGTTTTTGTCTTAAAAACGTATCATATTCATAAAACTCTGAATAATTTTTAGCATCTGTTTTTGAAGTTACACCAATAAGAGGGTTATAGGTCGAGGTTTCCATAAAAGAATTCGATGGGCATAATCTGACTTCATCAACAAAAAAATGATGGGTAGTACTATTGTTTACAAAAAAAGCTCTTAAAGATAGGATTTGATTAGCTGGCATTGTAGGAGATGCTTGACGAATCTTAGCAAGGTCAATTTCTACTTTAAAAAACTTCCATGTTGATGAATTTGGAATAGTAATAGACTGATATGCAAAAGAATTAGAAATTGGAAATATGGTACCCAAATTAATCCCATCATTAGTATAGATAGTTATGTAGGCTTTATAGGGACAGGTGAAGGACGGCAGTTGGGAGCAGGAGGAACGGGGGGCTTTCTCGCCGGCACCATCAAAATTTGCCCGCT
>JBEIPP010000254.1:0-3257 GCA_040376995.1 Flavobacteriales bacterium | reverse complement strand
TTAGTAGAAGTGCCCGCATTAATTGCTTTAGTAAAACTAGCCTTTTGGTTTAGAAAAAAATATTATACATCAACTACTAGTATTCCATTACAGACTTAAAATCACTATACCAAGAATTTATCGCTACACACAACGTTGGCTATTTACTCTGGGTAAAACATAGAGAACTAATTGTAAACTAAGTGTAGTTAGCACCCCATAACACTCCTGCTAAAATCTTAATGTGCCTCTAACCAATTATTACCAACACCCATTCCAACCTCAACCGGAACATTTAATGGCAAAGCATGTTTCATGTGTTTTTCAATAATTGGTTTTATTAAATCCAATTCTGGTTTATACACATCAAACACTAATTCATCATGTACTTGCAAAATCATTTTCGATTTAATATTCATTCCTTTTAATTCGTTATGGATATTAATCATCGCTACTTTAATCATATCAGCAGCAGAACCTTGTATAGGCGCATTAATAGCATTTCGCTCAGCGTAAGAACGAACCGTAGCATTATTGGAATTAATATCTTTTAACCAACGTTTACGCCCTAATAGCGTTTGAACATAACCATGCTCTTTAGCAAAGTTAATTTCATTATCCATATAGGTTTTAATAGAGGTGTATTGTGCAAAGTAATTATCAATTAATTGTTTGGCCTCTGCACGGGGAATATTTAAATTATCTGCTAAACCAAAAGCACCTTGTCCGTAGATGATACCAAAGTTTACACTCTTAGCTTTGTAACGCATTTCTTTAGTCACTTCACTTTCTTCAATACCATATACCTTAGCAGCAGTAGCTGTGTGAATATCCTTTCCTAAATTAAAGGCTTCGCACATATTTAGGTCGCCACTAATTGAAGCCACAATCCGTAATTCAATTTGCGAGTAATCGGCGCTTAGTAAAATATAATCTTCATTACGCGGAATAAAAGCTTTACGAATTTGTCGTCCACGCTCTGTACGAATAGGAATATTTTGCAAGTTAGGATTATCGCTACTTAAACGACCTGTTACGGCAACAACTTGGTTAAAGGTGGTATGTATGCGATGTGTTTTGTCGTTGACTAATAATGGCAAGGTATCAACATACGTTGATTTTAATTTCACTAATTCGCGGTAATCTAAAATCTTAGCCACGATGGGATGCTTACCTTCTAACTTCGATAAAATATCTTCGCCAGTAGCGTACTGTCCTGTTTTTGTTTTTTTAGGTTTATCGACGATTTTTAAATATTCAAATAAAATTTCGCCCACTTGTTTAGGAGAAGAAATGTTAAATTTAGTTCCAGCCAATGCTTGAATCTCTGCGTCCACTTTAGTAATATCTTCTTGTAATTGAGCTGAGAATTCATTTAAGCCTTGCACATCTACATTAATACCTTCGCGTTCCATACCAGCCAAAGCCTCAATTAAAGGCAACTCCACTTCATGAAATAATTTTTCTGTTCCCGATTCTTGTAATTTAGTTACAAAAGCTTGTTTTAATTTCAAGGTAACATCAGCATCCTCAGCAGCGTAATCTTTTATAATATCCAAAGGAACATCACGCATACTCATTTGATCTTTTCCTTTTTTACCGATTAATTCTTCGATACTAATTGGCGAATAATCTAAATAGGTTTCTGCTAAAATATTCATATTATGACGCATCTCAGGCATAAACAAAAAGTGGGCAACCATAGTATCCCACAATTTATTTTTAATCTCTACACCATAATTTTTTAAAACTTGTAAATCGTATTTAATATTTTGACCAATTAATACTTTTGATGTGTTTTCAAAAATTGGTTTAAACAAATCAATTAAGACTTGTGCTTCTTCTCTATTCTCTGAAACTGGCACATAATAAGCTTCATTAACTTTTACCGCAAACGATAAACCTACAACCTCAGCCTCAATCGTATCTAATGAAGTTGTTTCTGAATCGAAACAAAACTCTGTATTTGAATTTAAAACAGAAATTAAATTGGCAATTGTTTCTGTTGTATTACATAACATGTAATTAGGATTAATATCCTTAATAGTTTTAAAAACCTTAGCTTCCTCGGCTGCAATGGTTTCCAAATGTTCTTCGCTAAATAAATCACCTGTATTAAACAAATCTGCTTTTGGTTTGGCTGTTTCTTTAGCTTTAGCTGGCGCAAAACTTGCTGAATCTTTTGCCCCACCAATATCTTCGCCTAACACTTTTTGTGCAATCCCTCTAAATTCCAATTCAGCAAACAATTCACGCAATACCTCTTTATTAATTGATTTAAGCGCAAGGTCCTCTTCATTAAACTCAATAGGCACATCCAAAATAATAGTTGCCAACCATTTTGATTGTAAAGCTTTTTCTTTATTATTCTCTACTTTCTCTTTAAGTTTGCCTTTTAGTTTATCGATGTTTTTTAATAAGTTTTCAATGGAACCAAAATCTTTTACCAATTGAATAGCGGTCTTCTCTCCTACTCCAGGTATGCCAGGAATATTATCCACTTTATCGCCCATCAATCCTAAAATATCAATCAACTCAGATACATTACGGATTTCCCATTTTTTACAAATCTCTTCAACACCTAGTATTTCGGCACCATTACCCAAACGAGCGGGTTTATAGATAAATGTATTTTCATCTACTAACTGTCCGTAATCTTTATCAGGCGTCATCATATAAGTAGTGAAACCTTGTTGTTCAGCTATTTTAGCTAATGTGCCAATAGCGTCATCGGCTTCAAAACCGGGAGTTTTAATGATAGGAATATTAAAGCCTTCTATTAATTGAATAATGTATGGAATACAGGTTCGCAAATCTTCTGGCATTTCTTCTCGTTGTGATTTATACTCTACAAACTCAGTATGTCTCACTGTTGCTTCGGGGGTATCAAATACAACAGCTATATGCGTTGGTTTTTCTTTATTTAAAATTTCTAATAGCGTATTTGTAAAACCAAATATAGCAGAAGTGTTTAAGCCTTTAGAACTAACTCGAGGATTGCTACTAAATGCAAAATAGGCTCTATATATTAAAGCAAAAGCATCAAGTAAAAATAATTTTTTTGGTGTATCTTTAGTTATCATTAATTAGTTACTTGTGGTTGTTTGATTGAATTCATTAAAAGTAAAACTATAATGTTTCAGCATTAACAGTTATTTCTTTTTGTTAGTTTATTTTTTGAGCCAAAGCTTTATTAGATTTAAAAATATTTTTCAATTGTTATTTAATGCCATTAGTATTTAATACTAAAAATTGACTATCTCCTTTTTCTTCCATCA
>JBEIPP010000122.1:0-9212 GCA_040376995.1 Flavobacteriales bacterium | reverse complement strand
TTGCCTTTCTTCAATTCAATAAGCAGTCGCATTCTCTTTTTAATTAAATCATTGCCGTTTTTCGCATGAGTTTTTAAGGTTAATAAATCTTCCTTAATAATTATTTGTTTCGGTAGTGCTATGTTATATTTATTTAATAGTCCAAATGTAATAAAAAAAACAATTCAACAAAATTTAGACTATTTTTTATTTATAATTGGTATTATTTGTAGAAAATAAAAACAAAAAACCCCGCTTCTATAAAGAAGCGGGGTTTTTTTATGACTTTTGTTTTTTATTATTCTCTTCTTCAATCGAACTGATAGGTTTTACAAGCATACTAGTGATTTTTTCTAACACAACAATGGCTTCATCTACACTTTTAATGTTATCGATAGTTAGCCACAATTTATTGTTTTGCTCTTTTAAAGCCGTTTGTTTGGGTGTTTTTTGAGCGTAAGATAATATTGCTTTAAACATAGGTGAATTGTAATAATCACTATCTTGCTTACTTAAAAAATAAGACAACATCTTATTATTCTTCAACGTAATTTTCTCAAAACCTAATGCCATTGCTGCCCAGCGCATTCGCACCACATTAATTAATTCGGATACTTCAATAGGCAACGGTCCAAAACGATCTCGCAATTTTGATTGAAACAATGCTAACTCATCCTCTTTATTAATGTTATCTAATTCACGATACAATAATAAACGCTCTGTGAGATTGCTTACATAGCTGTCTGGGATTAGTAATTGTAAATCGGTATCAACCACAGTATCTTTTACAAACTGACGAGAGAAGACAGATTTATCGGCACTTGCGCCTTCTCCATCTTCCACCACCTCTTTATACCAATCTTCTTGTTTTAATTCTTCAATGGCTTCATTTAATATTTTCATATAGGTATCAAAACCCATATCATTAATAAAACCACTTTGTTCGCCGCCTAATAAATTTCCGGCACCACGTATATCTAAATCGCGCATCGCAATTTGAAAACCACTTCCTAAATCACTAAACTCAACAATAGCTTGTAAACGTTTACGTGCTTCGGAAGTTAAATTAATAAACGGAGGAGTTAACAAATAACAAAATGCTTTTTTGTTGCTCCGCCCTACTCGACCACGCATTTGATGTAAATCACTTAAACCAAAATTTTGAGAATCGTTGATGATAATGGTATTTGCATTACTAATATCTAAACCAGATTCGATAATGGTTGTCGCTACTAAAACATCGTATTCGCCTTCAATAAAGGCTAACATGGTTTCTTCTAGTTTATCACCATCCATTTGTCCGTGACCAAAAGTTACACGTGCTTCGGGCACTAAACGCTGAATAATACCAGCAACTTCTTGTATATTTTGAACTTTATTATGAACGAAATACACTTGCCCTCCACGATTTAATTCGTAAGAAATCGCATCTCTAATGGCTTCTTCGCTAAACGAAATTAATTCAGTTTGCACCGGATAACGATTAGCTGGCGGTGTTGAAATTACAGACAAATCACGAGCTCCCATTAAACTAAATTGAAGTGTTCTTGGAATTGGCGTTGCAGTTAATGTCAACGTATCAACGGTTGTTTTAAATGTTTTCAATTTATCTTTAATACCAACTCCAAACTTTTGTTCTTCGTCAATAATTAATAAACCAAGGTCTTTAAACTTCACATCCTTACCCACAATTTTATGGGTGCCAATTAAAATATCAATCTTACCATCACCAATTTTCGAAATCACTTCCTTCACTTCTTTAGCGCTGCGAAAACGATTGATGTAACTAATATTACAAGGCAAATCTTTTAAACGCTCTTTAAATGTTTTGTAGTGTTGATAAGCCAAAATAGTAGTTGGGACCAAAACCGCAACCTGCTTACTATCACACACCGCTTTAAATGCGGCACGAATAGCAATTTCTGTTTTACCAAAGCCAACATCTCCACATACTAATCTATCCATAGGATGTGGTTTTTCCATATCGCGTTTGACATCGGCCGTTACTTTTATTTGATCCGGCGTATCTTCGTATATGAAAGACGCTTCTAATTCGTGCTGTAAATAATTATCTGAAGGATAACGGTGTCCTGGTTGCGCCTTACGTTTAGCATATAATTTAATTAAATCGTACGCAACTTCCTTAACGTTTTTCTTCGTTTTTTGTTTTAAAGTACTCCAGGTGGTTGAACCAATTTTATCAATACGAGGAACATTTCCTTCTTTACCAGTATACTTACTAATGCGGTGTAAACTGTGAATACTCACATACAAGAAGTCATTGTCTTTGTAAACTAATTTTACAGCTTCTTGCTCTTTACCGTTTGCATTAATCTTTACCAAGCCTCCAAAACGCCCAATACCATGGTCAATGTGTGTGACAAAATCTCCAGGATTAAGCGATAAAATTTCTTTAAGCGTTAACGATTCGGCTGTTTTATATTTAGTTTCTTTTAAATGAAAACGATGGTAGCGTTCAAAAATTTGATGATCGGTATAACAAGCAACTTTTAAATCGTGATCAATAAATCCCTCGTGAATATTAATATTCACATGCTCAATTAAACCATCTGCTGTGCGATGTTCCTTTGATAATAAATCATTAAATATGGTGTGTAAACGCTCGGCTTGTTTGTTATTATCTGTTGTTAGATAATTCTTGTACCCTTTGGCTTTATTGGCTTTGAGATCGTTAATCAACATCTCAAAGTTTTTGCTAAAGGTTGGTTGTATGCTTTGATTAAACGCTACTTCTTGCGAAGCAATGTGTTTGTTGACGCCGTATTCTATTAATTTGAAAGGCTTGATGAACGATAAAAACTCATGGCCTTTGATATACAATTCGTGTGGAGGCAGATGCTCTATGGTTCCTAATAAATTAGAAAAGGCCTTTTCGGTTTTCTCATATAATTTATCAATCGTATCTTTTGAAAACAACACATCGTCAAAACATAAAAACGTATCTTCCGTGACATAATCAAAAATAGATTGACGAATTTCAATCACTTGATTGGATTGTATATCAGGAATAATAGTTACAAAATCATAATTATGATTGGATAACTGAGAAGCTGGATCAAAGGTTTTAATGGCGTCTACATCATTACCAAACAACTCTATACGATATGGCAATTCATGAGCAAAAGAATACACGTCTACAATACCGCCACGTATAGCATACTGACCAGGTTCTGAAACAAAATCACATAATTCAAAGTCATAGCTCAACAAAAACTCTTGTATAAAATCAATACTGAGTTTATCGCCCTTTTTAATGACTAAAGTATTTTTACTTAAGCTTGTTTTAGAGGCCACTTTTTCGGCCAAAGCTGCTGCGTAAGTTACTACAATGCCCGAGTAATTTTCTTTACTTAATTGGCTTAATGTTTCGGCTCTTTCTTGAACAGAAGCGTTGCTTGTTTTTTCTTCTTTATAGGGAACTTTATAACTCTCTGGGAAATAATGTATGTGTTTTTCGGGAAGTAGCGCTTGTAAATCATTTAAGACGTATGCCGCTTTTTCCTTGTCGTTGCAAACAATAAAAAAATTAGAAGTTGTGTTTTGAAATAAATCATTTACCAAAAAGGCAAAAGAACTCCCGCGCAAACCCGAAATAAATACATTTGTATGAAGGTTTGCTTGCTTTTGTTTTAATTCTCCCCAAAACTTACCGTTCCACCACATTGCGCTGTAAAGATAATTGATTAAATAAACAATAAAGCAAACTTTACATGAAAATATACAGTCTTAATAATATTTATTAGTTTTAACAATTAAACAAAACTAATTTAAATGAAATCCATTAACAAAACTTTAATTTTTGTTTTAGCAATTAGCTTTTTTCTAAGTTCTTGTAAAAAGAAAATAATTGAAACTATTCCAGTAATTGAATATGAAAACATATCCCTAAATGATGGCGGTGATGTAAAAGCGTTCTCGTTTCCATCCTTATCTGTTGGTTACGCTGCTGGAAATAACTTATATAAAACTACTGATGGTGGCCAATCTTGGTCAAAATTAAATTTTACTGGCATTGTGAAAAGTATAGAATTTGTTAATGAAAATGTGGGATTTTGTACCTCTGGGGGATATTTATATAAAACCATCGATGGTGGTCAAACGTGGGCATCAAATGTATCTGCAGATTATGTCGCCATATCACAAAGCGGACAAATTGTTGTAGCAAAAGAAACAACATTTATAGGCAACATAAAAGTGAGTAATAATTCTGGTAGCACATTTAATACAGTTCAAACCTTATCATTAGATGGTCATTTAATTGGACTAAGAGTTTTTGGAGATATTGCTTATATCAATGATGATAAATCCTATGTAGATGATGTAATTAGTGGTGTAAACCTAGCCGATTCAAATAAAATAGTAAGATTAAACACGAAAGCAACTGCTGAGGAAAACCCAAAAGACATCTATTACAAAAATGGGTCAGGTGCTGCTGTGGGCGGGAAGGGCCTTATATCAAATTCATCAGGCTCTGGAAACCCATATTATATTGCTGCATTTGATCGTTCTTATTATGGTCATACTTATCAATACTACTCAATAGATGGGTATAATGGATTAATGGTTGCCGTTGGTTACCATACTATTGCATCAAATATTGATATTAAAAACGACGAACGGTGGAATGAAGTTTTTGATAAAGATAGAAATGGTTTTGAACAAACTTTTTTCAGGGTTCGTTTTTTTAATTCAAATACATTTTTTATTAGTGGTAATAATGGTTTAATTTGGAAAGCTAAAATATGAAAACAAAGATTATATTAATTATTGTGTTGTCTGTGTCATTATTTCAACAGATTTACGGTCAATCAGATAGTTTAAAAAAGAAAAAAGTAGATAGGTTTAGACTTCATGGAGATATTACAATTTCTCTTTCATCTTTTAAATTAATGGGGGTTTCTGATATTTCAAGTAGCTCATTAACTGTAATTAATAACAAAGAGGTTACTACTGAACCCAATTATAAATATCAAGAAAAAAGGGTATTTGGATTTAACCCAATTATACACGGTGGGCTAAACATTCCGTTTTACCGAACAAATAGTTGGAGTGTTGGCGCAAAAATAAATGCTGGTGTTGGCTACCAATATGGTATCGTTGCAGAAAATTTCTCATCAGTTTTCTTTGATTTTCCTCAATATGTTTACTATCGTAACTATAAAAAAGATTTTAACTACACTATATTAGCTGGGTACAAACAAACAATTGCTCCAATTTCATCGGGTTTATTTATTATTGGTTTAGATATTAATATTACTAATAGAAATGCTCTTCGTTTTTACGTCTCACCATACAGACGAACTTATTATAGTGAGCTAACAAATGGCGATTTGAAACCAGCCATTAGAATTGTTGAATTTGGATTAGGATTTGTTTTTTAATTACTTAATCACCAATATATACTTAGCAATATATTTTGTCATAATTTACTCTTTCAAATAAAAAATTAACTCAGTAAACATTATGCTACAAACATTCATGGGTTACTAATTTATATTATAAAATCTTCTAAATTATTTAATTTTAAAGGCATTCACGGTGCATGAGGCTCGTGATTTCTTTTTTGAAATCCTATAATTCTTTTTTATCTAGGTTATAGATATTACTTTTTTTAGGATGTTTGTAAAAAATAATTTTATGATTCGTTTGATTTCTTTTATACTATTTGTTCTTAGCTTAATTAATCATTCTGTTGCACAACAACACAAAACCTTAAAAGTGTTGTTTTTAGGTAATAGTTATACTTACGTTAATAATTTACCTCAATTGATTAAAGATATTGCTTTAGCAAATGGCGATACGCTTTTGTTTGATAGTAATTGTCCTGGTGGACACACGTTTAATAATCATTTTAATAATGCCACTAGTCGTGCGAAAATAAACGCTCAAACGTGGGATGTTGTAATTTTACAAGCTCAAAGTCAAGAGCCTTCATTTTCACCTGGACAAGTAGCTTCTCAAACATTACCCTATGCTATTAAATTAGATAGCCTAATTAAAAATAATAATAACTGTTCTGAGACGGTGTTTTACGAAACATGGGGTAGGAAGAATGGCGACGCATCAAATTGTGGCTCATACCCTCCTATTTGCACTTATTTGGGCATGCAAAACAGATTAAGAGCATCTTATAAATTGTTCGCCGATACCACTCAATCCTCAATGGCTCCCGCAGGGGAAGCTTGGAGAAAATCCATTGCTCAAAACCCAACCTTAGAATTGTATAGTTCTGATCAAAGTCACCCTTCTTTAGAAGGTTCTTATTTAACAGCTTGCGTGTTTTACGAAACCTTATTTCACAAGAGTGTATTAAGTAATACTTACACAGCAGGTGTTTCTTCTACCAATGTCAACTTCTTACAACAAATAGCACACGATGTGGTAAATGATAGTTTGTTGACTTGGAACATTGGTAAATATAACCCTTGCAGTATAACAAGTTTGAATCAGGTTTCTTCAAATAATAATATCACATTATATCCAAATCCAGCTCAAAACATATTACACACAAATACAAATTCTTCTTACAAGATTTATGATGTGCTTGGAAACCTTTGTTTATTAGGTGATAAAAGCAATGCCATCAATATTGAATCATTAAAAAGCGGAGTCTATTTTATTGAATTATCCTCTTTAGATTCAACTAAGAAAATAAGGTTTGTGAAAGAGTAAAATCTTTAAGGTGCCAAATTGCTACCTTATAATACAATTAAAATAAAGGTTTAGTTTGAGGTCGCAAATTGCAACCTCCATTTTATTTTTGCTACAATTTATAGCCATCAGCTGCTATAAAATAATTTATTTTTGTTTCAGAAACTATTTATTTTATGGAGAAAGCTAATTTAACAACCTTGCCTGACGAGGTTTTACTGAACAAAATTTACATGATACGCAATCAAAAAGTAATGCTAGACAGAGATTTAGCAGAATTGTACGGAGTAGAAACAAAACGTTTAAAAGAACAGGTAAAACGAAATATGGAGCGTTTTCCTGATGATTTTATGTTTGAGCTAAGTGATTTAGAGTTTAATAATTGGAGGTCGCAAATTGCGACCTCCAATTCAGATAAAATGGGGTTAAGATATAAGCCATTTTGTTTTACCGAACACGGCGTATTAATGCTTTCCTCTGTTTTAAATAGCCAAAAAGCCATACAAGTTAATATACAAATTATGCGAGTGTTTACACAAATTAGACAATCTCTAGCGGATAATACAGAGTTACGGCTTCTTATTGAAGAACTGCGAAAGAAAACAGATAACAATACCAAAAATATTGAAGTCGTATTTCAGTACTTTGATGAATTATTGGATAAGAAAGATACTTCGACAAACTCAGTAAGCGAGGTCAAACCAAGAACCCAAATTGGTTATAAGATTGGAAAGAAATAAAAAAAACCGTAGCTCATCACTACGGTTTTTTTGTTACGCGTCATTGCGAACGCAGTGAAGCAATCTCATACAAATATTAACTGTGTTTGAGATCGCTTCGTTCCTCGCGATGACGGAACTATTACTTCAAACTTCCAATCATATCTTCAGGACGAACCCATTGATCAAATTGCTCGTTAGTTACGTAGCCTAACTCAATTGCTGCTTCACGTAAGGTTTTGTTTCCTTTGTGTGCTGTTTTAGCAATTTTAGCAGCTTTTTCGTAACCAATATGAGTGTTTAATGCTGTTACCAACATTAACGAATTCTCTAAATGTTTTTTAATTTCTGGTAAGTTAGCTGTAATACCATCGCTACATTTTTCAGTAAATGATACACACGCATCACCAATTAAACGAGCAGATTGCAATACGTTAGCTGCGATTAATGGCTTAAATACATTTAATTCGAAATGACCGTTTAAGCCACCAACAGTAGCCGCAACATCGTTTCCAATCACTTGAGCACAAACCATTGTTAAGGCTTCTGGTTGTGTTGGATTTACTTTTCCTGGCATGATAGAAGAACCTGGTTCGTTATCTGGAATGATAATCTCCCCTATTCCACAACGTGGACCAGAAGACAACATACGAATATCATTAGCAATCTTAAATAACGCAACAGCACTACGTTTTAAAGCTCCGCTTAATTCAATCATCGCATCATGTGCTGCTAATGCCTCAAATTTGTTTGTAGCCGTTACAAAAGGTAAACCTGTTAATTCAGCAATTTTTTTAGCCACTAACACATCATATCCTTTTGGTGTGTTTAATCCTGTTCCAACTGCTGTGCCACCTAAAGCTAATTCTTTAACCGCCTCTAACGCATTTTTCAATGCACGAATGCTCATGTTAATTTGTTGCACATATCCGCTAAACTCTTGTCCTAACGACAATGGCGTCGCGTCCATAAAGTGAGTGCGACCTGTTTTGATAATACCATCAAACTCTTTTACTTTTTTAGCTAAAGAATCACGTAATTTTTCCATTCCTGGAATGGTGATTTCTACTACTTGCTTATATGCCGCAATGTGCATCGCTGTTGGATACGTATCGTTTGATGATTGAGATTTATTGACATCATCATTTGGGTGTAATACTTTTGGCTCGTCAGTTAATTTACCCCCTTGCATTACATGTGCGCGGTATGCAATTACTTCGTTAGCATTCATGTTACTTTGAGTACCCGAACCTGTTTGCCAAATAACTAACGGAAACTGATCATCTAATTTATGAGCTAAAATTTCATCGCAAGCTTTAGCAATTAAATCACATTTTTCTTTTGATAAAACACCTAATTCGCAATTAGCTAAGGCTGCAGCCTTTTTAAGATAACCAAATGCATATATAATTTCCTTTGGCATACTTGCCTCAGGACCAATTTTAAAGTTGTTACGAGAACGTTCTGTTTGTGCTCCCCAATAAACGTGCGCTGGTACTTTTACCTCGCCCATTGTGTCAGTTTCGATTCTGAATTCCATATTAGTAGTGTGTTTAATTAATTAACGGGTTGAATTTACTAAAAATGTTGGTTTTTAATAGATAAAAACTAAATGATTTTGGTTAGTGTTCATAAGCCATATTTATAGTGTTTTTAAGATAAAATGGAAAAATAAATTGTAAAATATTTTTTTTGTATATAAATATAATAGGATGTGAAACTCGATGTTATTTTATGTTTCTACTAACGAATATTTCATAGCACAACAGTTGAAAGAAAGGCAATTAAATAAATAATAATAAAGTGAAACTATATCACAACTATCCGAAAGTTAAATTTTAA
>JBEIPP010000087.1:0-13628 GCA_040376995.1 Flavobacteriales bacterium | reverse complement strand
TCCAATTCGTCCAACGGCTTTAAAATCTCCAACCTTTGCTACACCCATTACTAATACTGCAAGTACAAGGGGTGCAATAATCATTTTAATTAGTCGTAAAAAAATATCACTTAAAATAGAAAAGTTAGAGGCTACTTTTTTCTTGGCTTGTTTTAAATTGTCCTTATCAATTTTAGCGCAAGCAACCGTTAATTGTTTTTCAATCTCTGCATTTCCTTTTGATATTTTTTGAATGTATGATTGCTCTATTTTAGACGCATTATTAGTAATAGATTTATTGATCCCATATCCTAGTGCTATACCAATAATCATAGAGATAACAATAATGGTAATAAGTCTGTTTTTTTTACTGAACATAGTTTTTTTATTTATAGAACGCAGATGGCGTTGATTGTTATGTTTTTTAGTTTTTTATGTAACGCAGATGACGCTGGTTGTTATCAATAGATATGTTTACAACCAAATCTACAAAATATACTCCAACTTCTTTTTCTTATAGGATACTTTTATTGGTTCTTGTTTTTAACGTTTAATCCAATCGACTTCATTTCGACAAAGAGAGTTCATATACATTTTCTAAAAAAAAACATACCCAAAAGTGTTATACGCTTTGTAGAATGCTTTTATGATTTGTTCAGTAAGGTCTGAGTGCTTATAATTAACTTTATCCATTTTTCATCTTACTAAATCAGTGTTTTCAGCGTTCTATAACCTAGAAGTCTTATTCCTTAAGATATGGTCAATCAAAACTAAAGCTGCCATACTTTCAACTATAGGTACTGCTCTTGGTAATACGCATGGGTCATGGCGACCTTTGCCTTTAACTGTAGTTTCGTTACCGTCTTTATCAACACTTTGTTGATCTTGCATAATTGTAGCTACTGGTTTAAAAGCCACATTAAAATAAATATCTTGACCATTACTAATACCGCCTTGTATGCCACCACTATGATTGGTTGAGGTGTTTATTTTTCCATTTGTTAAGGTAAAGGCGTCATTTAATTCAGAGCCTTTGAAATTAATCGAATTAAATCCTTCGCCATATTCAAAACCTTTTACAGCATTGATACTAAGCATAGCTTTACCTAAATCAGCGTGTAATCTATCAAAAACAGGCTCTCCTAATCCAATAGGCGTTCCCTTTACAACGCAACTTACAATGCCTCCAATAGTATTACCTTCTTTTCTGATGTCTTCTATGAAGCTTACCATTTTATAGGCAGTGGCTGCATCAGGACAACGAATAATAGATTCTTCGGTTTTAGATAAATCTAAATCTTGGTATTTTTTCTCTAACTGAATATGTCCTACCTGACTTACATATGCCTGAATAGAAACATTGAGCTGTTTTAAATATAATTTAGCTATCGCACCACCAACAATACGGCAAGCTGTTTCGCGGGCAGAAGAGCGCCCACCGCCGCGATAATCTCTGATACCATATTTCTCTTGATAAGTAAAATCGGCATGAGAGGGACGATACGCAGCTTTAATATGCTCGTAGTCGTTGCTTTTTTGATTGGTGTTTTCGATGGTGAATCCTATGGGATGCCCTGTTGTTTTACCTTCAAAAATGCCGGACAAAAATTTCACCTCATCTTCTTCTTTACGTTGAGTAGTAATATGTGATTGACCAGGCTTCCGTCTTTGTAATTCAGTTTTCACAAAATCCAAGTCAATTTCTAATCCAGCTGGGCAACCATCAATAATGCCGCCTAAAGCTACGCCATGACTTTCGCCAAAGGTTGTTAATCGAAATAAGGTTCCAAATGTATTTCCTGCCATGATGTAAAAATAACCATTTTGCAGAATATAAATCATAGAAAATATGAATTAATCATATAAGGCGTATAAGTATTCAGTGAAAAACAGTTGACTATTGTCTTCATTTATGACTTTATATAGTTCAAAAACTTTAACTTGCATGTTTAAAATCCTACTATTATGTCAAGACTTTTAATTAAAAATATAAAATCCCTAGTGCAAGTTCGAGATACAGTTGTATTGAAAGTAAGTGGAGCAGAGATGAAGGAATTGCCTTGTATAGAAAACGCTTGGTTAGCGGTAGATAATGGATTGATAGCAGATTATGGTTCGATGGATGATTTTCCTGGCATTGAAGATTGGAAAGGCTTAGAAATTATTGATTGTGAAGGCAAAATTATTATGCCTTGTTATGCTGATAGCCATACACATATTGTGTATGCAGGGAATAGAGAAGGGGAGTTTGTGGATAGAATAAATGGATTGAGTTACGAAGAGATTTTTGCGCGAGGTGGAGGTATATTAAATTCTGCTAAAAAATTAAGCGAAGCCTCAGAAGACGAATTATTTGAGCAAGCGATGGTTCGTTTAAGAGAAGTCATATCTCAAGGAACCGGTAGTATTGAAATAAAAAGCGGTTATGGATTAAGTGTAGAAAGCGAATTGAAAATGTTACGGGTAATTAAACGCATAAAAGACTTAAACTTAATTCCAGTTAAAGCAACATTTTTGGGAGCACATGCCCTGCCTTTAGAATTTAAAAATAATAAAGAAGGATACATTAATTTAATTGTGAATGAAATGATTCCTAAAATAGCAGCTGAGAAATTAGCTGATTTTATAGATGTGTTTTGTGAGCAAAATTATTTTACTCCCGAAGAAACCGAATTTATTTTAAAAGCAGGAAAAGAACATGGCTTAACACCAAAAGTACATGCCGAGCAAATGAGTCATTTTGGTGGCATACAAGCCGGTGTAGCTTGCGGAGCGATAAGTGTTGATCATTTAGAATATTGCAATGATACCGATATTGAGGTTCTAAAAAATTCAAATACAATGGCAACGGTATTGCCAGGAGCCGCTTTGTTTTTAAGTTTGCCGTTTCCTCCTGCACGTAAAATTATTTATGCGGGATTAACCATTGCATTTTCCAGTGACTTTAATACTGGATATTTCCCAAGCGGTAATATGAATTTTATGATGAGTGTAGGTTGTGTGCAATATAAACTCACACCCGAAGAAGTGATTAATGCTTGTACGATTAACTCTGCTTATGCCATGAATGTATCTGCTGAGGTTGGAAGTATTACTCCTGGTAAAAAAGCAAACTTCTTTATTACCAAACCAATTAGTTCTTATGGTTTTATTCCTTACTCTTTTGGAAGTAATTTAATTGATAGCGTGTATTTGAATGGGGTTAAACAGTAGCTAATATAAATTCAATTTAGGTTCTTTTTTACAAAGTAATACCTTCATTTGTAATTGTTTTAAATTGTGATAACCACTGTAAAGCGTCATTCTCATTATTGAAAAATTTCATCGGGACTTTATCTTTATTTATAGAAATAAAAAAATTAGCCAATAACTTTTTTGCTAAACTATCAGATATAAATGCCATTGCTGAGCAATACTGAAGAACTTCATGGCTACCATTGAATTCTCTTGATTCTTTCTCTTGGTTCATAAAATCTCCTCCAGTTAATAATATTGGGGAGAGTTTCCAAGGAGAATGAGAACGGGTAAACTTTAATATTTCCTTACTGTTTTCTAAGGTTAAATCATCAGTTAAATAATGAAGATGAATAATTTTATCACTTCTGTAGGTTGCTTTTATTAAGTTGTTGCTATAAACAATATCTTCCATTGTATTGTCAAATATATGAAAGATTGATTATATCGGCAAACATTTTAAATTAGTCGATATTTTTTTTGATTTTCTTAAGGAGTAATAATACCTTGTTAAAGTTTAAAAAAACATAATAAATACTCATTTAACTAAAATCATATCATTCAATAATACTAATAGTCATCCTAATATCAATCAAAGGTCTATCATCTTTATTTTTACCAACGGTAGCTATTTTATCAATCACTTCTAAGCCTTCTACCACTTCACCAAAAATAGTGTATTGGCTATCTAAATGTGGTGTTCCTCCAATGGTTTTGTAAATGATTTTGTGCGCTTCAGGAAATGAGTAGTGTGGTGTTTTTGTGTATTCGTCTTCCACTAATTTATTTACAATCTTAAAATAAACCATCAAACTATCATTGTTTTGTGCTTTTTTAAAGCCATCAATTTTATCTTTTAAAATTTTGTTTTCGGGTTTATTTAAAATATCATCTTTGATTTTTGTAGCTAAGGATTTATTGATGCGTTTCTCATAAGCCACTAAATCCTCATCGGTTCTTATTTTACCTTGTACAATATAAAACTGGCAAGCCGATGACGCTTTTTCAGGATTAACATCATCCCCATTTCTGGCTGCACATACCATTCCCTTTTTATGACAAAGTGTAGGCACAAATTCTGCCGGAACGGTATATTTTAAATCTCCGTCACCCAAAAATTTTGCTGGTTCAGCATGTTTACTATCTGGGTCACCACCTTGTATCATAAACTCCTGTATCACTCGGTGGAATAATAAGCTATCGTAAAAATGTTCCCTTACTAATTTCAAAAAATTATCTCTATGTTGAGGTGTTTCGTTAAATAATTTCACTTTCATATTTCCTAATGAAGTAGAAATGAGAATTATTTCTTTTGAAAAAGTTTGAGAAAAGCCTGTTTTAATAAGCAAAACTATACTTAGACTCAATATTATGGCTTTAAAGTGCATTTTATTCATTTTTTTACTATATTTGAAGTACAAATATTAATCCAATATCATTAATATAAAAATAAAATCAAATAGTCATTTTTTAGATAAAAAAGTATATTATCAAAATGACTATAGTTTTTACAATTAAAAAATAGTAAATATATTAATATGAAATAACCATGTTTGCCTTAAACACAAACGCATCCCGATAGCTATCGGGAGAAGATAAATTGGCTAAACCACATGACCTTTAAAAAACAATAAATATCTACTTATGAAATTAAAATTATTTGTAACGTCGTTTACTTTTGCTTTAATGACTTTAGTTTTTTCTTCTTCTTGCGAAAAGAAAACAGATTGTAAGTTAATTATTAAAACTCAAAAAGAAAATGGAAGTATTGTTTCGGGAGCTAATATAAAGTTGTATGCTAATGTTAAAACATCTTCTGGTTCAATAGTGGAAGCGGATTTAAAAGCAGAAGGTGTTTCTGATGCTTCAGGTTCAGTTTCCTTTACATTTAAATTACCTGCTATTTTAGATGTAAAAGCAGTTTCTGATACATTAGAAGGTGTTGGTGTTATTAAATTAGAAGAAGGAAAAACTGTTGATAAAACTGTAATTATGAAATAACCATGTTTGCCTTAAACACAAATACATCCCGATAGCTATCGGGAGACTATAAACTGGCAATACCACCTGCCTATCGGCTGGTAAGACAATAAAAAACAATAATTTAGATACGTGAAATAAGATAATTATACAAAACATTAAAAACCTTCGCTGTGGTGGAGGTTTTTTGTTTTATAGCGTTTTGTAAAAATCAATTAAGTGTTTGGCACTTACTTTATAATCAAAATGGCTTTCTGCTAAGTTTCTTGCCGATTTTTGTAAGTCTTGTTTTAAGGATGGATTGTTTAATACATTTAATATAGCTTTCACAAAATCAGCAGCTGTATCAGCAATTATCATATCCTTACCATTGGAGTAGGGGATACCTTCAGCTCCAATACTTGTTGTGATGATTGCTTTGCCATAGGCTAAACCTTCTACTAATTTAATACGCAAACCGCTTCCCGACCATAATGGCACCAACATTAAATCATAAGTAGCATAAAACTCTTTAGAGTCTTTCACATGCTCTATGATTGTAATATTTTTCGAAGCTAATTTTTTAAATCTGTCCGGCATTCCACGTCCAGCTAATACAAGTTGAGCATCTGGTTTGTTTTTCAAAATATCATGCCACACCTTATTCATAAACCAATCCATCGCTTCAATATTTGGCATCCAATCCATCGATGCAAAATGAAATAAGGTGTTGGGTTGTTTAGCTGTTTCAATAAATTGGTAGCTATTTAAATTGATGCCTGTTAAACAAGTGTACAATGGCGTTTTAGTGCAAATAGAACTTATTGTTTTTTTGTCTTCGTCGGTAATAGTAACAATTGCATCTACCTGATTAAAAGCATTTATTTCAAATTGTTTTAATCTGCTGTTTTGTAGCTTTAAGTATGTTTTTTTAAGACTAACTTTTTCGTTATCTAAATGTCGTTCCCAAATTTGATGCTCAACATTATGACTTCTTAAAACAATTTTTGCTTTCGAATATTTTCTAATAATAGGAATGTAAGTACACATAAAAACTCCTTCAATTTGAATGATATCAAACGAAATGCTTTGTAATTTTTGAATTAAGGCTTCCTCATATTCTTTAAAATAAAAACGACTTACAAAGTAGGATTGTGAAGAAAATAAATTCAACAAAGCGCCAACAGCACTGGTATCTGTATTTTTGAAAATAGATTTGTAATTTGTTTTTTGTTTAAAATCAGCTGGAATATTTTCTTCTGGCTTAAAATGTTTTTTTGTATTGATGGGTAATAAATGTAGTTCAATATCATTGTCTGATAATCCTTCGGCTAAAGCATAAATAGCAATAGAGCTACCGTCGTTTGAAGGATAGGGTGCTTTATTGCATAACTGAAGAATTTTCATGCTTTATTGATTGTTCTTTTTGAATAGTTTTTTAATGGGCTCTATGTAAGATGCTAAATCAAATAACGCAGAATCTTTTGCCGCTTTAAAAGTTAAAAATATACCTAATGGTAAAAATAAGAGTAATGGAAACCAAGAGCTAAAGGCGGCTGTGTAAACACCTTCCATGGCTAAATCTTCGTAAATAATGGATACTACATAATATAATAAAAAGAATAAAACAGCTACTACAACTGGCAACCCCATACCACCTTTTCGGATAATAGCACCAAGTGAGGCACCTACAAAAAACAATACAATACAAGCAAATGAAATACTGATTTTTTTATGCCAACCAACACAATATTCTAATTTTGTAAATTGCTTATTAAATACCTCTTCGTTTATCGAATCGATATATACGCTGGAACTTCGCACTAAATTTTGAGCGTTTTCAACGGCGTTTCTAAATTCATCTTTACTAAGCGTGGTATAAAAATGTTTAATATTTTGATTTGGTACTTTAAAACCTGATGTTCTAATGGTTCGAGCTAAAAAATAGGTATTGAATTGATAATTTAAGTTTTCGTACTTTTTACTAATTTCCAAATCCATCGTATCCATTTCGCTATCTATTTGCCATACGTTCATCATTTCGTGATGGTTTTTAAAGAGTTCTTCTTTAGTTTGTTTCATTTTAAAGCTACTCATATCCACATTAATGTTCAACTCTTTATATAGGAGTTGCATTAAGGGACGAGTTTTCTTGTGAGATTCTTCTTGAAAAATGTCTTCATATCTTGAACCGCTATTTAGCTGAATTTGCAGATAATTAGTATCTGCCGACGTTTTCATCATTCCACTATCAGCATATAGTTGAATGTTGTTTCCTAGGCCGCCCGAATGGTCGTAAATATTGACATTATATAAGGTTTGTCCATCGGCACTTTTTTTACCAACTTTAATGCTGTAGCCATCTAATTGGCTGTAGTAAACTCCTTCTTTAATACTTAAGGTAGGTTTCGCTTGGCGAATGTCCCACAATAAATTAGCTGATTTTAGAGTGATATTTGGTAAAATGAAATTATTAAAAATAAAAGTGACGCCTGCTAAAAAAACAATAAATACAAAAATGGGTCTGATGATTTTAAATAGCGATAAGCCAGATGATTTCATGGCCGCTAATTCATAGTTCTCGGCCAAGTTTCCAAAGGTCATGATAGAAGAGAGGAGAACCGCCAATGGCATGGCAATGGGAATAAAGGTTAAAAAGGAGTAAAAGAAAAATTGAGTCAAAATCCAGGCTCCCATTCCCTTTCCAATAATATCGTCCATGTAGGTAAATACATGGATTAAAAAAAACACAAATACACCAATAAATAGGGTCAAAAAAAAGGGTGGGAGATAGGCCTTTAATAAATAGCTATGTAGTACTTTTGTCTTCAATTTTGAGGGTCTAATTTAATTATATTTTTTAAGGAGAAGTATACATTTTATATAAACTTTGTTATTTTTGTAGGATATGATTAATGGAAAAAAGATAGTAGTTGTTTTGCCAGCATATAATGCGGCATTAACTTTAAAGCGTACTTATGATGAAATCCCTTTTGATATTGTGGATGATGTTGTTTTAGTAGATGATCACAGTACTGATAATACGACAGAAGTTGGTCGTCAATTGGGCATTAAGCATGTTATTCGTCACGAAAAAAACAAAGGTTACGGTGGTAATCAAAAAACGTGTTACGATAAAGCACTTGAGTTAGGTGCTGATATTGTGATTATGCTACACCCTGATTACCAATATACGCCTAAGTTAATACATAGTATGAGCTATATGATTGCTAATGGATTATATCCTTCAGTATTTGGTTCTCGTATTCTTGGTAAAGGTGCTTTAAAAGGAGGTATGCCAATGTATAAGTATATCTTTAATCGTTGTTTAACCTTAACTCAAAATATTTTAATTAATCAAAAATTAAGTGAGTATCATACTGGATATAGAGCGTTTAACAGAGAGATTCTAGAAACCATTAGTTACCACGAAAACTCTGATGATTTTGTGTTTGATAATCAAATGATTTCTCAGATATTTTATGCAGGTTTTCAAATTGCTGAAATCACTTGCCCAACTAAATATTTTCCTGAAGCAAGTTCTATTAACTTTAAACGAAGTGCAAAATATGGAATGGGAGTATTAGGAGTTTCTTTTTCACATTTCTTTAATAAATTAGGCTTAGCAAAGAGCAGAATTTATATTACAAAAAAATAAATTAGGTTATCATTAGATTTATAAACTGCATTACGATTTTATTACATATCGTAGTGATGAGTTCATGTAAATCATACAGCGATAAAAAATGAAGAAGAAATACGCCCACTTCAGGCAATACCACTAGTTTTTCATACACGTATATGGCTTTGGTGTTTTAAGCCAAGAAAGGTATTTGGAAGAGCTCAGTCTCATCCACCACAACCTTATGTGGCTACTCCAAGTGGTTTGTAGATTTTAGATCAATTACCGAATCAAATATTTGCAAAAACGAGTTAAATACAGCTAACGATATTTTTATGTCGTTTTTTATAGCTAAGAACAACTAGGGTTAATACCCAATTAATTTTACTATTCCTTAATTATAATTAACCCAGATTACGCATTAGAAAATCTATTACGAGCTGAAACCACTTCAAAACAGAACGCTTTGCCACTTTTTCTCCTTCATCATAGTGGTTACTATGCTTCAGTCAAAAAAGTGTCTGTTTTATTAAGCTTTCAACTCTCATTACGATTCCTAATGCATAATCTGGGATTAAGAATTTTATTAAAAAGAGCTTGTGTCAAAAGTCCAAAAATTGACATGACACAATATACAAAGCCCGTAATCATTATGATTAGCGGGCTTTGTATTAGATAAAAAATTTACAAAATCACTTTGAGACAGCCTTTTTTTGCTTTTTGAAATTTATTTTAAGCTAAAGCTTGTTTTAAATCCTCAATTAAGTCTTCAACATCCTCAACGCCAACGCTTAATCGTAATAAGCTATCAACCACTCCAGCTTTATCTCGTTCTGCTTTTGGGATAGACGCGTGAGTCATAGTAACTGGATGATTGATTAATGATTCAACACCACCTAGAGATTCAGCTAAAGAAAATACTTTAAAAGATGAAGCAATTTTAAATGTGTCTTCTAAAGAAGCACCTTTTAAAACAATTGAAATCATTCCTCCAAAATCGCGCATTTGTTTTTTTGCAATTTCATGGTTAGGGTGATCTGTAAAACCTGGCCAGTAAATTTTTTCGATACGGGGATGTGTTTTTAAAAATTCAGCAATCTTACGCCCGTTAAAACAATGGCGTTCCATTCGTAAATGCAAAGTTTTAATTCCACGCATTACTAAAAAACAATCCATTGGTCCTGGGTTTGCTCCACAGCTATTTAAAATAAAATAAATTTGTTCGTGTAATTTATCATCATTCATTACTAAAGCTCCCATCACAACATCACTATGACCACCTAGATATTTAGTCACAGAATGCATGACAATATCTGCACCTAATGATAAAGGGTTTTGTAAATAAGGAGAAGCAAATGTATTATCAACGGCTAATATTAAATTATTTCCTTTAGCTATTTTAGCACAAGCTTCAATATCAATAATTTGCATCGTTGGGTTTGTTGGTGTTTCTACCCAAATTAGCTTTGTACTAGCATTAAGATATTTTTTGATATTATTAGCATCTGTTAAATTGATGAAATGGAATTTAATACCATAGTTTTCATAAATTTTAGTAAACATACGGTACGATCCGCCATACAAATCATTACCAGTAATTACTTCGTCGCCTGGGCGTAACATTCGCATTACGGCATCTGTAGCTCCCATACCAGAACTAAAGCAAACACAGTGTTTACCTCTCTCTAAAGCAGCAATGTTTTTTTGTAATGCTTCACGAGTAGGGTTTTTACCACGAGCATAACCATAACCTTTGTTAGTTCCTGGAGATTCCTGAACGTAAGTAGATGTTTGAAAAATAGGCGTCATGATTGCACCTGTTGATGGATCTGGATCAGCTCCAGCGTGTATAGCTCTTGTACCGAATTTGTATTTTGAGAAATCTGACATAAGAAATTAGTTTTGTACGAATTTAGAATTTTTTGAGATTGTTTTTGCGATAATTTATTAGTAATTTTAACTATCAAAAAAAATCGCAATATATTATTATTTTGTTCTCTGCTCTTTTTAGGCGTTGCTTGTAAAAAAGAGACAGAAGTTCCTCCTGATTTAGGGTATGCTTATGCTCCTACAACTTTAGGGAAATTTGTAGTTTATGATGTGGATTCTATAGTATATGATGATTTTAAAATGGATACAACTTATTACAAGTATCGTATAAAGGAAAAATTAGAAGAGGTTTTTATTGATAATCAAGGAAGGAAAGCTATTAAACTGGTACGTTATATGAAAAAATATAATGATATGGTAAGTTATGATAATATGCCTTGGGTAATTAAAGACGTTTGGAATTACACAAAAACCAACACTACTTTGGAGGTAGTAGAAGAGGATGTACGTTATACGAAATTAATTTTTCCAGTTAAAGAAGCTGCTTCTTGGAATGGAAATGCTCAAAATTCTTTAACTGAATGGAATTACACGTATGATTATGTAGATAAAGCTGAGATAATAAATGGTACTAAATTCGATAACGTTTTATTAGTAATTCAAAAAAAAGATAAAAATAATGTTTTACATCGCGAGTATTTTATTGAAAAATATGCGAAGAATGTTGGTTTAGTATATCGTGAAATAAAAGACTTATACTCGAATACTGTGGTTTATGGTGTGCCAGTTGAACAAAGAATTGAAAAAGGTGTTATATATAAGCTAACCTATTTTACTCATGGATTCGAATAAAATAAAAATAATTGTATTTGCTTGTCTTGTATACTTATCTATTAATTCATTGTATTCTCAAACCTTTACTAAGTATTGGGTAAAGTTTAAAAACAAAAACGGATCGCCTTATTCTATTAGTAATCCTAGTGCTTTTTTATCTGCAAAATCTATAGCAAGAAGAGCTAATCAAGGAATTGCTGTTGATATGACTGATATACCAGTTAATCAAACCTATATTAATCAAGTTAATGCTACTGGAGCTAAGGTGTTTCAATGTTCAAAATGGATGAACGCTGCTATTGTGATTGTAACAAATACAGTTCAATTAACAGCTATTAATAGTTTAACTTGTGTATTAAATTCGGCACCTGTTGCTAGAATAAAAACATCAAAACCTGACGAAAATTTAGTGCCTATTGCAAATACTTTTAAGCAAGCACAGGTAACAACTGGATATAATTATGGCCCATCATTTACTCAAATAAATCAAATTGGAGCAGATTGTATGCATAGTGTTGGTTACAGAGGACAAAATATGGTAATAGCAGTTATTGATGCAGGTTTTTATCAAGCAGATGTTAATCCAGTATTTGATTCTTTATATAATGAAGGAAGATTACTAGGAACAAGAGATTATGTTCAAGGTGGAACATCTGTGTATGAAGATTTTTTACATGGAGCTAATTGTTTATCCTTAATGGCAGGTAATACTCCTGGACAATTAATTGGAACTTCTCCAAAAGCGAGTTATTGGTTACTACGTTCAGAAGATGTATCATCCGAAAAAATAATTGAAGAAAATAACTGGGTAGTTGCAGTAGAATTTGCTGATAGCGTAGGGGCAGATATAACCACTACATCTTTAGGTTATACAACTTTCGATCCTGCTTATTCTTCTCAAAATCACACCTATGCTCATTTAGATGGCAAAACATCTGTAGCATCAATTGCTGCAACAATGGCTGCTCGAAAAGGAATTTTTGTGTTAAATTCAGCTGGTAATGATGGAGGTAATAGTTGGAATTATATTGGAGTACCAGCAGATGCCGATAGTATTTGTACAGTTGGTTCTGTAAATGGAAGTGGCGTTCACTCTGGTTTTAGTTCAGTAGGCCCAACAGCTGATGGACGAATTAAACCCGACCTAAGTTCAATGGGTGAGGGTACTTATGTTTGTAATCCAGGCTTTGCATTTAGTTCAGGTAATGGTACAAGTTACGCTACACCTATTTTAGCGGGTGCAGTAGCTTGTTTATGGCAAGCAAATCCTACTAAAACAAATATGGAAATTTTACAGGCATTAAAAGCTACAGCTTCCAAAAGTTCTAACCCTGATAATGATTATGGATGGGGAATACCTAATATGTGTGCCGCTCATAATCTACTAAATGGTACAACTATAGGTTTAACCCCTTTTAAAAAAAGCTTAAATTTTAAATTGTTTCCAAATCCGGCACAGCAACAAATTAATTTTACATTATCTCAAAAAATCGAAAATATTCAATTAACAGATGTGTTAGGAAAAATAATGGAAGTATCTTTTACTGAAAAAGAAACCAATCAATATTCTATTCAATTAAATAATCTTCCAAAAGGAGTATATTTTATCGCTGTTAAAACAACAGATGGATTATTAAATAGTAAGTTTGTAAAGGAATAGAATTGTAAATTAAAACCAGTGAAATCTGTCATTTCCACTTGGCGAAGATAATCTCTTAGCAAGTTTTCCGTATGGGAATCTAACTTTAATTCCAGCTGTATAGCATACATCCATAATATTTATTGCCTTTTCTTGGCGACCTATACGCATACGGTAATCCAGGAAAAGACCTAAAATACCAAAGTTATGTTCAATTCCAGTTCCTAGATTTAATCCTAACCATTGATTTTTAACTGTACTATTAACTGCGTAATATTCTCTTAATCCTAAATAGTCAGATTCTCCAGTAAAAAAACCAGTATATGTATTATAACTTATTCCTGCAAATGGATAAAGTAGGGTTTTATTATTAGGAAATCTAGCTAAAATTTCAAGATTTGCTTCAACAGTGTTAGCTTTTACATCGAGCCAAGTTGGTTTAATATTAATAGGTTGAAAATGAGTGTATAGGGCGGATACTCTTATGAAATTATTTATTTCATAAATAAAGCCTCCGCAATATCCTGGTTC
>JBEIPP010000107.1:0-11211 GCA_040376995.1 Flavobacteriales bacterium | reverse complement strand
TTTCATCATCTTTATCATAAGAAAAAATATTGAACGAAGTCCCTAACACCTTAACCATAAATTCAGTGTTTTCAATTATAAAAGGCATGTCGGGATTTTTAGTAATTTCAAAATAAGCCTCTCCATTTAATTGAACGGTTCTATCATTTCCTGAAAAGAACTCAGGATAATTTAAACTGCTATTAGAATTTAACCATACTGTTGAACCATCTGCTAATTTTAGCTCAGTTCTGTTTTGATGTGTAACTGTACTTAATTGGTCAGGACTGTTTAATGAAGTATATATTCCCCATGTAGCAAACAAACTAATTACAAGTACGGCAGCTATTCTAAGGAAAATAGTAAACGAAGATTTTGAAGTAGGATTTAAAGGAATAACTTTTGTTTCTGTTTTTATTTTATTTTGAATATTACTCCAAGCGGTTGCCTTATCAAATACTTCATTCGTATTTAAGGGACTTGATTCCCAGATTTTTTTAATTTCTAAAAACAATTTCTCGTTTTCAGAGCTTTCTTTAATCCATGAATTAACAATAGCAATCTCTTCTTGCGAGGCTTCATTTCTTAATAATTTCGCTATTAATTCCCAGTGTTGCATTGGCTATTTTTATATAAGTCGTTTAATTATCAGTTTACCCTATCTAAATATTATAATTTGCATAACATCCAATATATTAACAAAATAGGAGTGTGTGTTATAAAGGGAGCAAGGTAGGTGTGCATAATTTTCAAAGCTTTGCCCATATTACTTTCAACAGTTTTTATAGAGATATTTAACTCTTCTGCAATTTCTTTATTTTTTAATCCGCTAAAACGACTCAACTGAAAAATAATTTTCATATTATCACTCATTTGTTGCATCCCTCTATTTATCGCTTCCATCACTTCCTTTTCTCTAACCCTTTCATCAGTATTATTATGATGGCTAATTCCAGTATATCTTAATTCTTCACTTGCCTTATTATTTGTTTTTACTTTTCGTAAATGATCTAATGCCCGGTACACAACAGATTTATATAAGTAGCCCTTAAGAGTAGTATTTATTTCAAGCTCATCTCTTCTAATCCAAAGTTTTACAAATACATCTTGTACAATATCTTCTGCAATTGCCTTGTCATGAACAATGGGCATTACAATCCTACACAACTCTTCATAGTGAAGGTTGAATAGGTTGTTGAATTCCTGCTCACTGTATATTTTTAAGGGCATAAATAATCAATCAAAAAATTGCTACAATCAAAATTACATAAATATTATATTATTTTTATTTTATCTATCAGCATTTCCGACTCATACTCAAGCACCATTAATTGATAATTTAATTAAAGAAACAGATAAAAACTCTATTCACGATTTTATTAAAATAAAATCACTAGTTAATATTACTTGGGAATTCAAAAATAATAGCCTAAATAAATCGATTATATTTGCAAATAAAGAGTTATCGATTACTGCAAAATTAAAAGGAGAAGGCGATATTGTACAAGCCGAAAGTGTCATTAGCAGTATTTATAACAGAAAAAGTGCTTTTAATACAACTTTAATTCAATACAAAAAAGTTCTAATTCTAAGAGAAAAACTAAAAGAATATTTTGAATCTTGGGAAGACACTTTGGAACAAATAGATGATGTTTGTGTAATTGATATAAAAATTTAATAATGTTTTTTTGAATGAATACCCCTTTAGATTTTGTAACAACCTATTTTACTGAAGAAAAAATTGAAAGTCTTTTCTTTATTATTATTGGCTCAATTACTGTTTTATTAGCTCTTACTTTTTTATTAATTATTAAATACTCACTTTTTAAAGGTCTTGCAATTCCGTTACTATTAGTGGGTATTATGCAATTAATGGTTGGTTGCACAATTTATAGGCGAACAACAAAAGACATTATACAAGTAGAACTACTAATAAAAAAACAATCCCAATACATACAAAATAATGAAATACCTCGAATGGAAGTGGTGTTAAAAGATTTTGTGATTTATAAATGGATTGAAATTAGTTTTATGATTATAGGTTTTATTTTAATAATGTTTTTTTATAAATCACCTCAAACTTTTTGGAAAGGATTAGGTTTAGGGTTACTTATACAGGCGAGTTTAATGCTATGCTTAGATTTAATAGCAAAACAAAGAGGCGAGATTTATATCCAATTTTTATTAAAAACTATTTAATATTTCATGTATTAAATTTGATGAAATTTCTTAAAAGCTAAAACTATCCCTCTCATAAGACTTGCGATTACATTGTTTAGGATAAATCCCTTAGTTTGTATTTTTTTTAGCAAAAACTAAAAAAAATCGAATTACTTCATCTTTTTTTTTGTAACTTTAAATAAAATAGGTTTGTTTCATCGCTCTTTATTTTAAGGGAGGAAAGTCCGGGCAACGCAGGGTAATTTGCCACTTGAAAAAGTGGGTATATTTTTAGGAATAAAAATATAACAGATAGTGTCACAGAAAACCAAGTAGCCTTCACAGCAATGTGAGGGTCATAGTGAAAATGTGAGGTAAGAGCTCACATGTATAACTGGTAACAGTTATGTAGGACAAACCTCTTATGTTGTAAGGCCATGTAAACCCTAATTATACTGCGACTCGTGGTAATAACTTCGGTTATATTAGGGAGGGTAGGCTGCATAGATAAATGATGAAAGTTGTTTGCCAATTGGTAAACAATACAGAACTCGGCTTATAGAACCTATTTTTATTTTGTACTTATATGCTTAAACGCACGTTATATATTATTTTGTTACTAATCAGTACTCGATTGGTTAATGCTCAATGTCCTCAGATATACGATTACTTGGGGAATTTAGTAAACAAGCCTTATTTTATTAATTGCCAAGGAACAGGAACTTTCAATATGAATATTGCTTCCAATAGCAATTGGGGACCATATACTATAAATTGGGGCGACGGCACTTCAAATACTATTGGAGGAGCATATGTTGCTAATTCTTTAATTAATCACACTTACAACTCTGCTACTCCTGATACGTTTGTTATTACAATAACAATACCTGCACTAAGCTGCACACTAACTGGTTTAGCCGTCATGGAAAAACCAGTAAATGCATCCATTCAAATTCCAATTGGAGGTGTTACAACAGTTTGTGCACCTAAGGCATTATTATTTAACAATTCAAGTACAGAGGTTTCGGAAACTACTTTGTTTACATGGAATTTTGGTGACGGAACACCTCCTCAGACTTTTAATTTTAGTAATTCAGGGCAAACTATTTCTCATACTTATAATCCGGGCACTGTAAATTGCCAAACTGCCGTTACTTTAACAGCAAGAAACTACTGTACTCCTATTCCTACTATTGCTAATTTTAACCCTATTCAAATTTATGACAGAGATAATGCTGCTATTACACCTTCAGCATTTATAAAATGCTGGCCAGATAATGTGTTTACTTTTACTAATACTACTAACAGAAATTGTGTTCCACAAGGAAATACATTTCAACGTCAGGAAAAATGGAATATAGGAAATTATTGGGGTTTAGGACGTGATTCTATTATTAACTGGAGACCATGGCCACCAACATTACCGCAAACTGTTGCATTTCCTTCTGTAGGAACTTATACCGTCTTATTATCAGACAGTAATTTGTGTGGGATTAGTTCAATCGTTCAATCTGTTACTATCGTTAATCCTCCCAATGCAGGACTAATTGCTCCGACAGGTCCATTTTGTCAAGGTTCTGTAGTTACTTTTTCAAACACAAGTGCCACAGGATATTCTTATAAGTGGAATTTTGGAACTGGAGGAGGCTTTGTTTCAAGACCATTTGGTGCACAAACATTTACCTATAACACTCCTGGCACTTTCACTGTTTCTGTTGTAGCATTAATTGGAGGTGGCGGTGCCTCTTGTACTGATACAGAAAAAGTTGTGATTAACATCCTTCCTCGACCTACAGCTAATTTTACAGTAAGTCCAAACAAAGGATGTAACTCTATTACTGGAGCTACGTTTACTGATTTATCAACTAGTGCCGTAGCATGGAATTGGAACTTTGGAAACTCAAATACCTTTAATGGACAAATTCCACCTGCACAAAATTATAATTCAGTTGGAAACTTTGTAGCTTCATTAACTGTAACAGCGACCAATACTTGCATTCATACGTTTACGGCTCCAATAACTGTTTATCAAATTCCAACAGCTGCCTTCACAACATCTAATGCTTGTGCTAGTTCACCAGCATCTTTTATCGACAATTCTTCACATGCCGTAGGTGATCCAATTATTTCTTGGAATTGGAATTTCGGAGATGCTTCACCAACAGCAACAACATCTATTCAAAATCCTTCTCACACATTCACTACACAAAACACATATACGGTTCAATTAATAGTAAACACAGCTAATTGCAGCAATACTATTCAAAAAATAATTACCATTAATATAAAACCAACAGCTAATTTCACTTTAACTCCAGTTAATGGATGCCCTACTCTCACTGTAAATTTCACAAATACATCTACTAACGCTTCTTCTTATAACTGGAATTTTGGTAACGGAAATACATCTAATGTCACAAATCCATTAGCAGCTTTCTCAAATACAACAACAAGTAATGCTATTTACACTATTAATTTAATTGCATCAACAGCTTCTGGTTGCACCGACACACACACTAAAACCGTTACAGTTTTTCCAAAACCAACACCTTCATTTACTGTTAATGCTCCCACGGGATGCTCTCCTGTGGCTGTTACTTTTACAAATAATTCAATTGGTGCCACAAACTACCAGTGGAATTTCGGAGATTTAACCACTAGTACCTCTTCTTCTGTAGTTGTATCTCACACCTATTACAATACCACTTTACTCTTTCAAATCTACACAGCAAAATTAATTGCTATTAGCAGTAATGGTTGCAAAGATAGCGCATCTTTATCTGTAACAGTGTATCCAAGACCCATCTTTAATTTTACCATGATTCCTAATAGTGGCTGTTCTCCGTTAAGTGTAAACTTTCCTCCTGTTTTAGGAGCTGTAACTTACGAATGGAATTTTGGAGATGGAAGTCCGTTAAATTTTTCACCTAATCCAACACATGTATTTACAAATACAACTACAGTTAGCAAAACATATACCGTTCAGTTAATTGCATCCAACGCTTTTTCTTGTGTAGATACTACTTATGGATATCCAGTAGTATTTGCAAAACCACAAGCAAACTTTGCTGTAACACCAACAGTAGGCTGTTCTCCATTAACAACATCTTTTTTAAACACTAGTATTTCTGCAAATACTTATTTATGGAAATTTGGAGATGGCAATACGTCTATTTCAACAAATACAAACCATACTTACATAAACACAAGTAACACAAGCAATCAAACGTTTAGTTGCACACTAGTGGCAACTACTAACAATGGATGTAAAGATTCATTAAAAATTCCTATTCTTACTTATTTTAAACCAAACGCCTCGTTTAGTATAGACACTCCCAAATGTGTATCTAAAACAATCACATTTACAAACAATACTCCTACTGCTAATTCATATTTATGGAATTTTGGAGATTTACCTAGTACATCTTCAATTCCAAATCCAACACATACATACACCACAAACACATCCAATAACGTAACATTTACTGTGCAATTAATTGTAACTACATCTGATGGATGTAAGGATACAACGATTGGTTTCCCTGAAATCTATGCTAAACCAGTTGCAAATTTTGCATTAACACCTACTATTTCTTGCTCTCCTCTAACCACTTCCATGACCAATACAAGTTTATTTGCCAATACCTATTTATGGAAATTTGGCGATGGTACAACTGATGTTTTATTTAATACAATACACAGTTATACTAATACAAGTAATACTACAAACCAAACATTTAGTTGCACATTAGTTGCTATTAATTCAAATGGATGTAAAGATTCATTAGCAAAACCAGTAATGGTTCTTTACAAACCAAAAGCAAATTTCACAGTTGACACCCCAGGCTGTTCTCCCAAACTTTTAACTTTTACTAATACTTCATTAGGAGCCTCTTCTTTTAATTGGGATTTAGGAATAACTACCTCAACCAATACCAATGTTACTCAACAATTCGTTAATACTACAACTGCAAACATTACCAACACTGTTCATTTAATAGCTACTTCTAGCAACAATTGTAAGGACACTATTATTGTTCCAATAATTATACATCCTAAGCCTGAATTTAATATTGTTGCTTTACCAGATAGCGGTTGTTCTGCTTTAACAGTTAATTTTCCATTCATTACAAACGTTGCCACATATCAATGGAGTTTTGGAGATGGCAATATTTCTGCCTCTAATAATCCTTCAAATATTTATTATAATAATTCACAAAGCACTAAAACATTTACGGTACAATTAATTGGTACAGATGGCTATGGATGTAAAGACACTTCATCTAAAGCAATAAAAGTGTTTGCTAAACCTATTGCATTATTTCAAGCTAATCCAACACTAGCATATGTTCCATCTACTCCAATTAACTTTATTAACCTATCTTCTGCTGCCATTTCTTATTTTTGGAATTTTGGAGATAACTCGTTTTCAACTACTTCAAATCCAACCCATAATTATCAAGAGCCTGGAGAGTATCAAACTTATTTAATTGCAATTAATGCAGCAGGATGTGTAGATACATTTTATTTACCTGCCAAAATTGTTGCCGAACTAGAAAGCGATATTAATATACCAAATGCCTTCTCTCCAAATCCGAATTTTGGAAACGGGGGAGCGTATAATTCAAACGACGTCAACAATGATGTGTTTCATCCTGTTATGAAAGGAATTGACAAATACGAATTAAATATTTTTTCACGTTGGGGAGAATTATTATTTGTTTCAAAGGACATCAATATTGGATGGGACGGATATTATAAAGGTAAACTCTGCACTCAAGATGTGTATGTTTGGAAAATAAATGCTACCACATTAGATGGTAAAAAAATCAATAAAAATGGAGATTTGCTATTATTAAGATAATATAACCATGTTTGGATGATAACAAAAAAACAACTAAACATGGTTGTACCATTCCTAATCAAGTTCAGGACAAGTTATGGCAAATAAAAGATAATAATTTAGATTTATGAATAACTTAAACATATGAAATACCCACGGGGCTAGGCCGCCCAAACACAAATGAGTTTTACTTATCAAGACCTATCTTTGTGAAAACAAAAACGTAAGGCGATGAAAAAAGAGATTCAATTTCAACAGGTCATTGGTGTTGGTTGTGGGTTAGACGTACACAAAGACACAATCGTAGTTACAATAAGGAGCAGTAGTAGCGATTATAAAACAAAAGAATTTAGCTCCTTTACAAGTTCTTTGACAGAATTGAGAGATTGGTGCAAGCAGTAAGGGGTTACACACATTGCCATGGAAAGCACTTGTATTTATTAGAAGCCAGTATTAATGTACTAGAAGATGATGCTTTTGAAATTATCTTAGTTAATGCAAGGCATGTGAAAAATATACCTAGTCATAAAACAAATAAAAAAGACAGTGCATAGTTAAGTAAATTATTGCTTAGTGGATTATTAAAAGGAAGCTTTATACCGACAGTAGATATAAGAGAATTACGAGATTTAGTAAGATACAAAAAGAAAAAAAACTCAAGTCATTGCTGCTGAAAAAAACAGAATGATAAAAATACTTGAAGATTGTAATGTGAAACTAAGTTCGGTAGTTAGAGACGTACAAAGAGTAAGTGCAACCAAAATAGTAAATGCGATAACTTCAGGTGAAACAGATGTGGAAAAACTTATTTTACTTGCTCATGGTAAAATACAAGCAGGTAAGGAAACTATAAAAAAAGCCTTAGAAGGTAAAGTAACAGAACACCATCGCTTTATTTAGCAAATGACAAGAGAAAGTATCGAAGTAAACGAAACTTTAATTGCAAAGCTAGATTTACAAATAGAAAAAGCGATAGGGAAATATCAAGTAGAGTTAGATTTGCTTCAAACCATTGATGGGATTGGTAAAGATAGTGCGATAGCTATAATAAGTGAAATAGGAGTTGATATGGAACAATTCCCAAATGAACATCATTTAGCAAGTTGGAGCGTTGTAAGTCCTGGTAATAATGAGAGTGGTGGTAAAAAAAAGTACAAGAACCATCCACGGGAACAAACACTTACAAACAACCTTAACACAAAGTGCATGGGGAGCCACTCGAAAAAAAGAAGACTACTTCAAACAAAAATATCACAAATTGCTCGTGCGAAAAGGAGCCAAAAAAGCTATTGTTGCCATCAGTCACAAACTTATTATTGCAGCGTATCAAGAACTAAACAAAAAAGAAGCGTATAAAACGCCATTGCTGAATGATAAAAAACATGAAGAAAAGCGTAAACAAAAAGAAATTCAAAAAAATATGACTGCACTTAGTAAGTTAGAATTTACAGTACGATTAACACCAGTAAGCTAACAGAATTTAAAAACCAAAAGCTCGACTTTTTTCTGTGACATGAATAAGCCTGTATATGAAATTGAGCTCACAATAGGTTAAGCACAAACACTTGTAGCAAAGCAAAAGTAGTAATACACTCGCAGTGAGTTTATCGAACTGAAGCCGAAGCACGAATAGGGCAAATGTGTAGTACACATTTGAGCCAGCAAGTGCGAAGAATTTACAATCTCTTAACCTGTTTTAAAAACAAGTTTTAAAAACTATTGAATAAACTTTAAATCACATAACAAAACACATATGAAAACAATTATACAAATATTGATGTTAGTTAGCTTTACTTTTCAATTAAAGTCTCAGGTTCAACCTAAAATAAATTCTAAATTATACGCTAAAAACTTAGCGTTGGCTAATGAAGCATTTGATTCAGAGGATTACTTAAATGCAATTAAACTATATGAAAAAGTTTTATATATTGACCCTAACCATGAAATTTCAAATTTAAATTCTGCGATTAGCCGCATTAAACTTAATCAACCAACTGATTCTTGTATTCCTCATTTAGCTAAACTTAAAACCAGTGCTACACCTGAAGTTCAATTTTATTTTGGAAAAATATATTATATGACTTCTAATTTCGAAGAAGCCATTAAGTGTTATACAAAATACAAAAGTATTAGTTCAAAAAAAAAGAACAATTTCTGATGAAGAAGTTGATTACAATATTAATTGCAGTAAAAGTGCTATTGATTTAATTAGCCAACCTCATCGATCTATTATCAGAAATTTTGGGAACAATATTAATACTGCTTATCCTGAATACGTGCCTTTAATTACTCCAGATGAAAGTTTGATGTATTATACTTCTCGTAGAGAAGGAAGTACTGGTAACTTAAAGGACGCTTACAATAATTATTACGAAGATGTTTATGTGTCTCAAAAAGGAGAAAACGGGAAATGGACAACTCCAAAAAATCTAGGATCACCAATAAACACCAATACGCATGATGCTTGTGTAGCACTTAGTTTTGATGGTAATCAAATGATTATTTATAGAACTGCCGCTGATTTATTAACGGGTGATTTATACATTAGTAAAATGGGATTTGATGGGTGGACAACTCCTGAAAAATTAGGCCCTGAAATTAATACACCTTATATTGAAACTAGCGCATGTTTTAGCGCAGATACAAGTGTAATTTATTTTAGTAGTAATAAACCAGGGGGCTTTGGTGGAAAAGATTTATATAGAATCAAAAAAATGCCAAATGGAAAATGGTCGATGCCTATGAATTTAGGAATGACTATTAATACAAACAGAGATGAAGACTCTCCGTTTTTGCATCCCGATGGAACAACATTCTATTTTAGTTCTAAAGGTCATAACACCATGGGAGATTATGACGTTTTTAAAACAATTTTAAATCTTGAAACTAATACTTTTTCGGCTCCCGAAAATTTAGGATTCCCTATCAATACAATTAATAATGATATTTTCTTTGTATTAAATGCTAATGGTACACGTGGATATTATTCATCTGTTAAAGCGGATACTTATGGTGGCTCTGATATTTATATGATTGATAATCGTTTTGGAGACAATGATTTAAAAGTAAAAACAGGAAAAGTTGTTTTTGGTAGCACTCCTAATAAAGCTAAAATAACCTTAATTGATATTGAAAGTAAACAAATTTCAGGTATTTTTAATGCCAATTCAAAAACCGGAAAATTTATTTTAGTAATGAATCCATTAAAATCATATAAAGCTATTATTGAAGAAGAGGGCTTTCAAACGATGATATTTGATATAAAACCTATTGCTTCTGAATTAATAGAAAATGAATTGATATTGAGTTTAACTAAAAAGAATTAATTATAAAAAAAACGTTTACATATTTAAATACAACACTTTTAATTTTAATGTTTTCATTTATAATGAAAGCACAAGATCCACAATTTACACAGTTTTATGCAGCACCAATGTATTTAAATCCTGCGTTTACCGGTTTAACCTATGAACATCGTTTTGTAGCCAACTACCGTAATCAATGGCCTGGCATTAGCAAAACATATCAAACCTATATGGCAAGTTATGATTATAATATGTCAGACATCAATAGTGGAATTGGTATAAATGTGATGCAAGATAGAGCTGGCACTGCTGGATTAACTCATACTCAATTTGGATTAAATTATTCCTACCATTTTAAAATAAGTAAGTTTTCTGAAATCAGATTAGGAGCTAATCTATCGTACAATATGAAGCGATTAGATTTTAGTAAATTAAAATTTAACGATCAAATTGCAACTGGTTCTGGTAAATCCATAGAAGAAGCCAGTTACGAAGCATTGAACTTTATGGATTTTGCGGCTGGTGCTTTATTAAATTCAACACAATATTGGCTAGGTTTTAGTGCCAAGCACTTAACTCAACCTAATAGTAGTTTAACAGGAGATAGAGTCCCGCTACCATTATCTATTAGTTTACATGGAGGATATCGATTTATTATCGAACAAAAATCTAAACAATTGAAACGTTATTTTTCTCCTACTTTCAATTATCGCCACCAACAAAAATATGATCAATTAGACATTGGTGTTTACTATTATCATCTACCCTTAAATGTTGGTATTTGGTACAGAGGCTTGCCTTTTAAAAAATATGCACCAACCTATACAAGTAGTGAATCAATAGCAATATTAATAGGATTTGACCTCACTGATTACAATTTAAGATCGGAAGCGTCGTGTAGGGAAAGAGTGTAGAGGATAGTGT
>JBEIPP010000179.1:0-6241 GCA_040376995.1 Flavobacteriales bacterium | reverse complement strand
CCAAAGACGGTAATATTTTGATTCAGGGCGACAACCGCGACAAACTTTTAGACCTATTGACCAAAGCAAACTACAAAGCCAAAAAAGCAGGGGGGTAAAATTTGTTGTATTTTTTAACAAATTAAGAATTATACAGTAAAAATCCCGATATTAGAAACTCTAAAACTAAACTACGATGAATGCATTTGTTGAAATTTTAAAAATCTTAATTCCCGCTGGAGCTGTTTTTGCTGCCACTTATTTATTAGTAAAACGTTTTTTAGATAATGATCAAAAAAGACGTGAACACGAATTAAAAAAATCAGCTCAAGGAACCATTACACCATTAAAAATTCAAGCTTACGAACGTATTGTTATTTTCTTAGAGCGAATTAACCCAAACAGTTTAGTAATTCGTGTCAATAAAAACGGCATGTCTTCTCGCCAGTTACACCAAGAATTGGTTGCTTCTGTTAAATCAGAATACGAACACAACTTATCTCAACAAATTTATATCTCAGCAGGCGCTTGGGAATTAGTAAAAACATCAAAGGAAGAAATTATTCAATTAATTAATATTTCATCTTCTAAAATAGCACCAGACGCTAATAGCTCTGAGTTAGCTATGATGATTTTAAACATCTGCGCAAACCTTGGCAAAAAATTACCTAGCGATGTGGCTATTGATTATATCAAAAAAGAAATTTCTCAAAATTTTTAAGTAAAAACAAACATGATTACTAAAAAGCAAATATTAAGTAGCATGAAAGAATTGCCTGAGCGTTTTTCTGCTGAAGAAATTATTGATAAAATAATTTTATTACAAAAAATAGACATGGGATTAGAGCAATCTAATAATGATAAAGTTGTTTCTGAAACAGAGGCAAGAAAAAGATTAACTAGAAAGTAAATATAAATGTCACTTCGAGCGTAGTCGAGAAGCGCTCTTTATGACAATTAACTGGTTCTCGACTACGCTCGAACTGACAAAAAAATAATAAAATGCAAAAATTATTTACCGAATTCACTTCCACAACAGCTGCTCAATGGAAAGAGCAATTAGTTAAAGATTTAAAAGGCATTGATTACAATACATTGATTTGGAAAACCAACTCTGGTATTGATGTTCAACCTTTTTATACCAAAGAAAATTTAAACACAAACCCAGCTCCTGTTTTCACAAAAAATGATTGGGCCATTTGCGAAAATGTTTTTGTATCGGATGCAAAAACAGCTAATGATCTTGCGTTAAATGCTTTACAAAATGGTGCTTCAGGCTTGGTGTTTCGTGTCACTCAAAAAACAGATTTTGCAGTTTTATTAAAAGACATTTCATTACAACACATTTACTCTTTGTTTATGGTGAAACCTGAATTTGAAAAAGAATTAACTGCTTTTTTAAGTTCTATACAAACCGGAGACAATTGCTTTGTAGAGTGTGATACAACATTAGAAGGAAAAGTTGAATTACAGAATACAACTTCTATTTGCATTAATACCAATCTGTATCAAGAAGCAGGTTCAAATACCATCAACGAATTAGCATTTTCGATGGCTCATTTAAATGAATATTTAAATATTCCATCTTCATCCATTAAATCAATTCATTTGAATATTTCTGTTGGTGGAGATTTTTTTATGGAGATTGCTAAATTAAGAGCCTTAAGAAAATTAACTAACTTCTTATTAAATCAATATGACATAAAAGCAAATGTTCACATTCACGCACAAACCACTTTAATAAACAAAAGTGTAGTAGATAGTTATAATAATATGTTACGTTCAACCACCGAAGCGATGAGTGCTTCTATAGGTGGAGCAAACAGTATTGCGGTATTACCTTTTGATGTGGAGTTTAATGCGCAAAACGATTTTAGTTCTCGGATGGCTCGTAACCAACAATTGATTTTAAAAGACGAAAGTTATTTAAACATTGTAGCTGATATGTCAGCAGGCTCTTACTACATTGAAGCCTTAACAGAAACACTTTGCGAAAAAGCTTGGGAACAATTTAAAGTGATTGAATCGAAAGGTGGTTTATTAGAATGCTTAAAATCAAACTATATTCAAGATATGATTTCTAAAGATGCAGAAACATTGATTCAGCAATTTAAAGAAGGGAAATTAGTTTTAGTTGGTGTTAATAAATTCCAAAATAAAAACGAAGAAGCTAAACCTGTTAAGAGAAAAAAAACTGTTCATTCGTCAGGAATTAAAACTATTAATTTAAGTGAATCATTAGAACAACAATTAGCCAATTAATCATGAGAAAAGATTTTTCAAATATATCCTATAAATCAGATTTGTCATTTCGAGCGGAGTCGAGAAACACAAATCTAGCGTCAGAGAAGTTTACAACCGCTGAACAAATCAACTTAAATACATCAGATACAATAGCAGACACTAAAGACTTTGAACATTTAAACTTTGGGGCTGGTACACCTCCGTTTTTACGTGGCCCCTACTCTAGTATGTATGTTCAAAATCCTTGGACTGTTCGCCAGTATGCTGGTTTTAGTACAGCCGAAGAAAGTAACGCCTTCTATCGTCGTAATTTAGCAGCTGGACAAAAAGGTTTATCCGTTGCCTTTGACTTAGCCACTCATCGTGGTTATGATAGTGACCATGAACGTGTAGTTGGTGATGTTGGTAAAGCGGGCGTGGCTATTGATTCTATTTTAGATATGAAAGTATTATTCGATCAAATTCCTCTCGATCAAATGAGTGTGAGTATGACGATGAATGGTGCTGTGTTGCCAATTTTAGCGTTTTACATTGTAGCTGCTGAAGAACAAGGAGTATCGATGGATAAATTATCGGGAACCATTCAAAATGATATTTTAAAAGAGTTTATGGTGCGTAATACATACATTTATCCACCAGAGCAATCCATGAAAATCATTGCAGATATTTTTGAATTTACGTCTCAAAAAA
The DNA here is from genome assembly GCA_040376995.1 of Flavobacteriales bacterium. Lineage (GTDB taxonomy): Bacteria > Bacteroidota > Bacteroidia > B-17B0 > Aurantibacillaceae > UBA4416. Next base: position 3,328 of record JBEIPP010000179.1, on the reverse strand, counting down.
TGCCAAAGTTTAATTCTATTTCTATTAGCGGTTATCACATGCAAGAAGCCGGTGCAACGGCTGATATTGAATTAGCCTACACGTTGGCAGATGGATTAGAATATATTAGAACTGGAATTAAAGCTGGATTAGATATTGATGCCTTTGCTCCGCGTTTATCTTTCTTTTGGGCAATTGGCATGAACCATTTTATGGAGATTGCTAAAATGCGCGCTGGAAGAATGCTTTGGGCAAAAATGGTAAAACAGTTCAATCCAAAATCTGCTAAATCAATGGCATTAAGAACTCACTGCCAAACGAGCGGATGGAGTTTAACAGAGCAAGATCCTTTTAATAACGTCACTCGTACGTGTGTAGAAGCTTTAGCTGCAGCGATGGGACATACACAAAGTTTACATACTAATGCATTGGATGAAGCCATTGCCTTACCAACTGATTTTAGTGCTCGTATTGCACGTAACACACAACTATTTTTACAAAACGAAACTAACGTTTGTAAAGTAGTAGATCCTTGGGCTGGTTCTTATTACGTAGAAACGTTAACTCACGAATTAGCACACAAAGCTTGGGAATTAATTGAAGAAGTTGAGAAGTTGGGCGGTATGGCTAAAGCCATCGAAACAGGAATTCCTAAAATGCGTATTGAAGAGGCGGCTGCTCGCAAACAAGCTCGCATCGATGGAGGAAAAGATATTATTGTTGGGGTTAACTTATATCAAACCAACGAAAAAACAAACATCGATATTTTAGATGTAGATAACGCCAAAGTTAGAACACAACAACTAGAACGTTTAGCTAAATTAAAAGCAGAACGAAATCCTAAAGAAGTGGAAACCGCTTTAGCTGCATTAACTGAAGCGGCTAAAACAGGAAAAGGCAATTTATTAGAATTAGCAATCAACGCAGCACGTGTTCGTTGTAGTTTAGGTGAAATCTCTTACGCACTAGAAGTTGTATTTGGAAGATATAAAGCTAACATCAGAAGTATTGCTGGTGTTTATAGTAAAGAAATTAGTATGGATAAAAACTTTTTAAAAGCAAAAGAATTAGCCGACAAATTTGCTGAAATGGATGGTCGCCGTCCACGTATTATGATTGCAAAAATGGGGCAAGATGGACATGATAGAGGTGCAAAAGTTATCTCAACAAGCTTTGCTGATATGGGATTTGATGTGGACATTGGCCCATTATTTCAAACACCAGCAGAAGCTGCTAAACAAGCAGTAGAAAACGATGTGCATGTTTTAGGAGTATCGTCTTTAGCAGCTGGGCATAAAACCTTAATTCCTCAAGTGATTGAAGAGTTAAAAAAATATGGCAGAGAAGACATTATGGTCATTGCAGGAGGAGTAATCCCTCAGCAAGATTATGATTACTTATATACGGCAGGTGTATCAGGTGTATTTGGTCCAGGAACAGTAATTAGTATTTCAGCTATTGATATTTTAGAAAAATTAATTGAGAAGAATCAATAGTAAATGTCAAAAGGACTTTCCACTATATTATTGCTTTTAGCCTCCAACACGTTTATGACTATTGCTTGGTATGGACATTTGAAATTTAAAAACGTTGGGATGATTACTGCAATTGTAATTAGTTGGGGAATTGCCTTATTAGAATATAGTTTAATGGTTCCTGCTAATAAAATTGGAAGTAATATCAATGGTGGGCCATTTAACCTATTTCAATTAAAAATTATTCAAGAAGTGGTTTCTATTAGTGTATTTGTGATATTTACTTTATTAGTTTTTAAAACAGAAACCTTACGTTGGAATCACATCATTGGATTTTTATGTTTATTTGTAGCCGTTTATTTCTTTTTTAAAAAGTAACACATTATGAAGGAAGTAACACAAATACTCACCGATTTAAAAAGAAAAATATTTAAACCCGTTTATTTTTTAAGCGGAGAAGAGGCTTATTATATTGATTTGATTAGCGATTACATTGAAAAAAATGTACTAGACGAAAGCGAACAAGAATTTAATCAAACCGTGTTATACGGTAAAGATGTTGATTTAAACGCCATCATCTCAGCCGCTAAGCGATTTCCCATGATGAGTGAATATCAAGTTGTGATTGTAAAAGAAGCGCAAAACTTAAAGGAATTAGGAAAAGCTTCTGGAGGCGATGATGACGATGATGATATTCCGGCGAAAAAATCAGCAACTACTTCAAATGCACTAGCTGGCTATTTACAACAACCCCAACCTTCTACTATTTTAGTATTTTGTTATAAGTACAAAACATTAGATAAGAGAAGTGCTGTATACAAATCCCTACAAAAAAATCATGTCTTTTTAGAAACTAAGAAGATGTATGATAATCAAATTCCTGAATGGATAACATCTTTTGTTCAGGAACGTAAATTTAAAATTGGGCCTAAAGCATCCTTTTTATTAGCAGAATTTTTAGGTAATGATTTATCAAAAATTAGTAATGAAGTTGAAAAACTATTTATTAATTTAAAAGAAGGTGATGAAGTAACAGCTGATGCCGTTCAGGATAATATTGGAATTAGTAAAGAGTTTAACGTATTTGAACTACAAGATGCTTTAGCTAAAAAAGATATTTTAAAAGCGAATCGTATTATCAATTATTTTTCAAGTAACGAAAAAGAACATCCAGCAGTGATGACCTTAAGCACATTGTACGGTTATTTCTCTAAAATATTATTATATCACTTTGCTCCCGATAAATCTAAGTTTGCAGTGGCTCAAGCTTTAGGGGTTAATCCGTTTTTTGTGGATGGGTATGCCAAAGCTGCTCAAAATTATGGCACAGGAAAGCTAAAAGCCATCTTTGCTTATTTAAAAGAATACGATTTAAAAACTAAGGGTGTTGATAATAGTGGAGTAAGTAATGGAGAATTGATGAAGGAATTAATATTTAAAATTTTGCACTAGTATTTATGAAATTAAAAGTCTTTTTATTGTTTTGCTTGTATTTTCAAGCGAATAACTCCTACTCTCAATTAAAAGAAAACAGCTATCAATTCCCTGAAAAATTCAGTAAAAGCTATTTTTTTTGACCCTGTTGGTTCTTACCAAAAAAATCGAAGACTATGAACTAAGTGGAATTTCTAAAGAGAATATGGATTTTTACAAGATTAAACCCAAATTACGCATTAGAAAATCTATTACGAGCTGAAACCTCTTCAAAACAGAACGCTTTGCCACTTTTTCTCCTTCATCACAGTGGTTACTATGCTTCAGTCAAAAAAGTGTCTGTTTTATTACGCTTTCAACTCTCATTACGATTCCTAATGCATAATCTGGGTTAAAAGTACATATAATACCAAAGTGAAGTATTAATTAGTCCAATTTAT
>JBEIPP010000204.1:0-4898 GCA_040376995.1 Flavobacteriales bacterium | reverse complement strand
TACTTTACCGCCTTCAATATTAGGAATAGAGTACTGATCCAGTTTATTTTTTAAAATATTGGATATAGCCTCATAAGTATAATTATCATAAGACACAGCTCGCAAACATGCAGCTTCTAGTCTGTCATTACCGTATGTCTGGGATAATCTTAAAATACCTTGAACTTTACGTACAGATATTCTACCGCCTGATGCAATAATTCTACTTATTACCTGGTGTGTAGAATTACCTATATCTTTAGCACAACTTAAACATTTCTCTGGGTTATTCTCTAAATAATATAAAGCAGATTTTGGGTAATCTTTTTCGTCGGTAATCCATTGACCTTTATTATAATTCCTCGGATGGGTTTTTATGATTTGATGTTTATAGTAAGCCGTAACAGCCTTTATCCCCACTCGAACACTAACTTCTTCTCCTATATATTTTGTCGGTACCGAATAAAAATTACCTTTGACTACAAAATGGTGATCTTTTTGTACCCTGCATCTAGTCCAAATCGGCATATCAAAAATACCTGAAGGTATAGGAAGTAAACATTCCTTTTCTTCCAATAAAAATGTATCAATTGGCTTCGATCCTGTTGTAGTACATACTCTATGTGATATTTCATTTTTACACCACTTGATAGCTTCAATATTCGCCTCTATAATATTGCTATATGATTTACCGGCTATAAGTTGCTCTCTAACTATCCTAATAGAGCGTTCCACTTTGCCTTTATATCAAGTCGACAACTATAGATGATGAAAATGGTGAAGGTAGAACTTTTTACGTGACCCACCCATTTCATCCTTTAAAAGGAAAAAAATTTGCTCTCATTACAATAAGATATATTTGGGGAGAAAAAAGAGCCTATTACTACGATGAAGATGGAGTGTTAAAGGCGTTGCCTTTATGCTGGACAGATTTAATACCAGAAGATCCCTATATTGCTATTGCTAATAGGAGAGTACCATTTCGTATAGAAGATTTACTCAAACTAACAGGGATAATAGAAAATTTACAAGATAAAAACACAAGATTATAAAATAAGTGTAAAATAAATTATAGCATAAATGTAAATCAAATTATGATACTAAAGCTATGTATTTATATTAATATAGCATAATTAATATTATAAAACATAAAGGTAAGCTTATGATATCAATGGAGAAAATGAATCAATTACGGCAATGGAGAGTTCTAAACATTCGGCCGCAAAATGTTAAAGATCCGCTATTTAATCAATATCAATTTTTTGACCCATATGAGCTATTACAGGTTAAGTACGAGATGTTACGGCATGTACATATTGATGGGTGGGGAATTACAAAAGCTACTTCTGCTTTTGGGTGTTCCAGGCCAACTTTCTATAAGATAAATAGCTTATTTAGAGAACAAGGATTAACCGGTTTATTACCGCTAAAAACAGGTCCTAAAGCAGCATATAAATTAATACCGGAAGTAATTACCTTTATTCAGGATAGGCGTTCTATAAAAGAATTAACTTGGAAAGAAATTGTAGCTGAAGTAGAAAAACAATTTTTTCCTATGCATGTAAGTACAGCACAACGAGTACTACGGGAAAAAAAAATAGTAATGCCGACTCCGGAATATATTGCTGGTTTAACAACAGGTCAATTGAGGACTATGAAGCTCTACGAAATAATGTTGTTTGTGGTAATGTTCTTTCCATTAATAGCAGTTTTGAGGATTTTTATAAACTTGGTATGGCATCGTGGATCCATTTAAGGTCTTCATATTATGGTATCAAACCAACACAAAAGGGTAATACTGAAGTATTTAAAAAAGACCTACCTAGTGAAGTAATTATGGTTATTGCAAATATGATAGAAGGAAAAAATGATGTACCAATTACACAGTAAAATAACAACAAAGCACTTAGATAGAGAAGCTTATCTGTACATTCGACAATCCAGTTTAAAGCAGATGCAAGTAAACTAAGAAAGTACTAAGCGGCAATATGCTTTAAAAGAAAGAGCTATTGGTCTTGGGTGGACCCTTGACCAAATTACTGTTATTGATCAAGATCAAGGACAATCTGGTGCACAGTCAGTATTACGTGAAGGTTTTCAATATCTGGTCTCTCAAGTTAGCTTAGCAAAGGCCGGTATTGTTATGGTGCTAGAAGTATCCAGATTAGCACGTAATTCATCTGATTGGCATCGTTTATTAGAATTATGTGCATTAACAAACACATTAATACTTGACGAAGACGGCGTTTATAACCCTTGTGATTTTAATGATCGGTTAGTATTAGGGTTAAAGGGAACTATGAGTGAGGCAGAACTGCATGTTATAAAGGCGCGCTTACGTGGTGGCACGCTTAACAAGGCAAAACGTGGTGAACTTAAGGTACCATTACCTATCGGGTTTGTTTATAATTCAAAACAAGAAATTATTCTAGATCCGGATGAGCAGATTCGTACTTTGATTTTACAACTATTTCGCTGTTTTGAAAGATTAGGTACAGCCTGTGCTGTAGTCAAAACATTTGAACAAAATGGCTGGCTTTTCCCTCAAAAGCTTGTTCGAGGTATAAATAAGGGAGATATATTATGGGGTAAAATAACTCATACTCGAGTGTTACAAATTTTACATAATCCACACTATGGAGGAATTTATGCCTTTGGTCGTAGACAGGTGAAATATTTAGCCGGTGGGGAAATGAAGTCACGCCTTATGCCTAAAGAAGAGTGGCATGTTTTTAAGGTAGGTGCACATATAGGGTACATCACTGCTGAGCAATATGAGCAGAATCAACAAAGGTTAAAAGATAATATGCAGCCATTTTCTTCTGATAGAAATCAGGGCCCACCTAGAGAGGGTAATGCTTTATTACAAGGCATGCTATTGTGCGGGTATTGTGGGCAACGTATGACAATTAGGTACCATATGAAAAACTGTCAGCCATCCCCGGATTATGTATGTCAAAGAGAAGGTATAAAACATAACCAAACTATATGCCAATCGATTATTGGAGAACATATAGATAAAGCTATAGAAGAAATGATCATCAATATGATGAACCCGGTAACTTTAGAAGTGTGCATGGCAGTTCAAAAAGAATTAGAGCAACGCTGGTTAGAATCCGATCAGCTTTGGCAGCAGCAGTTGGATCGTGCTCGTTATGAATCTGAACTTGCTAGGCGGCGCTACATGAAAGTAGATCCGGATAATCGCTTAGTTGCTAGCGGACTAGAAGCAGATTGGAATGATAAATTAAGGTATTTAAATAACCTTTATGATGAGTACGATAGCTACTCAAAACAAAAAATCAATGTTATTACCAATGAGCAAAAAGAAAAACTATTGGAACTTAGTAAAAATTTTGCTTTAATTTGGTATTCCAGTAATACTCCAATGAAAGAGCGTAAAAGAATGCTACGCTTGTTAATAGCAGACATTACATTAAAAAAAACAAAATATAATATAGAAGTTCATGTTCTCTGCGCTGGAGGACAGATTAAAAGCTTATTATTGCCGTTGCCAAAAAACGCATTTGAAATTAGAAAAACTAGTCCGGATATAATCAAGGTAATTATTGAATTAACAAACCGACATACTGATTTAGAGATTGCAGAAATATTAAATACGCAGGGTTATAAGCCTTCATGTAGTGATACATTTAATGTAAGAATTGTAAAAGGACTTCGACACCAATATAAGATTAAAAGCTACTACGATAAACTTCTAGAAAAAGGATTGCTTACCGCTGGAGAATTAGCTATAAGTTTAAACCTTAGTACAGCTACCATTTATAAGTGGTGTAAGCATGGATTAATTACAGGTTATTTAGCTAATAATAAGGGTACATACTTATTCGAAAAACCATCTAATACTGAATTACTAGTTAAAAAGCAAGGTTCGCCTATAACAAAAAGAGTTCAAATAAAAAAGTGATTGAGCAATGAAAAGTTTTATGTTAATCATTTGAAATGAGGTGCAGTATGAAACACGACGTTTATGCTCCGGCTTAAAAACTTTAGTCGGGTCTATTGTAAAACCATAAAACCTTGATAATTCTGAATAAGTCTCATTTAAAGTAGGGTCATAAATATCAGGTTTAATGACCCCAGCTTTTAAATTATCCAATATTACCCTACTCGGTACACCACCAAAAAAGTTGAAAGCATTTACATGGAGTTGAGCCCAACTAACCTGGTCCTGTGAAAAAGCAAACTCTACGTAACGATAACGACTATGGGACAGCGTCATTACAAAAGCATAAAGTTTTCTATTTTTACCATTAACATCCTGCATCTTGCCAATATAACCAAAATCTACCTGAGCTTCTTGACCTGGTTCAGTCTTTATATGAATAGTATTCTTGGGTAGCTTAGGAAAAGCTTTTTGAATATATCGGTTAATACTCCGATTACTTACTTTGACGCCTTCTGCTAATAGTAAACGCCGAATTTGGGAGTGGGTTATACTTCTTTGTTTTAGCCAGTTCCCTATTGCCTCATTATATTCTGCAAGAATTATCATTGCAGATGCTCTGTGTATAGGTTCGTTCTTATATAATTTTTCTTCAACCTTGATTGCTATCCTGTTTAATTCAGAGTCACTAGCTAAAATACTGAGATTTTCTTGTTTTGCTAACTCAATATATTTTCTTATTGTATCCCTGGATAGATCAAATGATCTAGCTATCTGTCTTTGGCTATTACCTTTGATGTGCTGGTACAGCACTTCTCTAATTTTTGACATACTATATTCCCTCATTCAATTTAATTTAAACTCTAATTTAATTAACAATAAGTTATTAAATTAGCATTGTTTTCTTCTTTTGAAAGTGGACTTCTTGTATCTTGGAAATTGCCTTTAGTAAAAAAATAAAGGATACTTAAGGGCGCTTAGGTAGAAGGCTAAATATGCCGCTGGACTTCTT